>NZ_JASEWO010000007.1:0-52517 GCF_030024295.1 Pantoea sp. Pa-EAmG | reverse complement strand
CATGCACAACGGGGAGAATAACACTAAAACCCCCATTTATCATAGTGATACCCAATCAACGCGTTCAGATACACAGCGTGAAAGCCGGTTATTCTTCCCCACGCGCTTACCGCTGCTCAAAGATCCATCACCGTTGATTTTATCCACAGAGAATGTCCTAAACCTGGGCAGAGAATGGAAAAAAAGCGCGCAGTTCGGCAAAGTCAAGGCAGTAAATGGAAACAGGGGTGGGCAAAACGTGGGGTTATCCCACTTTTCTGTGGATAACTGGGTTTAAGATCCTGTTCATTGTCGATAACAAACCGGGATAACCGCCTCTTACCCTGGTGAGCGCCTGGTCAATCGCGCTAAAAAAGCATGCTGAATCATGCTATTATCACGTTTACATTGTCCGGCACGATGTGGACAACACGCGCTGACCTTTACTGACCAAATTTTGACCAATGCGAGTTTTATCATGAATTGCCCTGCCGCCTTGCCTGCTGCGCCCCGTAACGAAGCCGAACTGCTCCAGCGTGCCCAACAGCTGGCTGGTCAGAGCTTTGCCGCGCTGGCCGCGCAGCTCGGCCTGCCGATGCCCGCCGATTTACGCCGCGATAAAGGCTGGGTCGGCATGCTGCTGGAGCTGCTGCTTGGCGCCAGCGCCGGCAGTAAAGCCGAGCAGGATTTTGCGCATCTGGGCATTGAACTCAAAACCATTCCGGTCGACGCGCTGGGTAAGCCGCTGGAAACCACCTTTGTCTGCGTGGCACCGCTCACCGGCAACAGCGGCGTTACCTGGCAAACCAGCCACGTGCGCCACAAGCTGGCGCGGGTGCTGTGGATCCCGGTGGAGGGCGATCGCGCCATTCCACTGGCCGAGCGCCGCGTGGGTTCGCCGCTGCTGTGGCAGCCGAATGCGCAGGAAGAGCAGCAGTTACGTGAGGACTGGGAAGAGCTGATGGACATGATCGTGCTCGGCCATGTGGAGCGCATCACCGCCCGCCACGGTGCGTGGCTGCAAATCCGGCCAAAAGCGGCCAACAGCAAAGCGCTGACCGAAGCCATCGGCGAACACGGCGAGCCGATCATGACGCTGCCGCGCGGTTTTTACCTCAAGAAAAGCTTTACCGGACCGCTGCTGGCGCGGCATTTTCTGCTGTAATTCCCGGTACAACCTCGCCCTTGCAGGATCACTTTAGGCAGCGCCGCCTGCGCCGTGTATAATTCCCGTTTACTTTTCGTTTAGGAATGAAGGATTCATGTTTGACTGGATTGCTGATCCCAACGCCTGGCTGGCGCTGGGAACATTAACCATTCTGGAAGTGGTGCTGGGTATCGATAACATTATTTTCCTGTCTCTGGTGGTCGCGAAACTGCCGCAGCACCAGCAAAACCGGGCGCGCCGGCTGGGTCTGATGGGGGCGATGTTGATGCGCCTCGGGCTGCTGGCCTCCATCGCCTGGGTGGTGAGACTGACGCAGCCGTTGTTTTCCATCATGGACCACGCCTTCTCCGCGCGCGATCTGATTCTGCTGTTCGGCGGCCTGTTCCTGCTGTGGAAGTCGAGCATGGAGATCCATGAAACCATCGAAGGCGGCGAAGAGGAGCACAAAACCAATGTGCACTCTTTCTTCGGCGCCATCGTGCAGATCATGCTGCTCGACATCATCTTCAGCCTGGATTCAGTGATCACCGCCGTCGGTCTGTCCGATCACCTGTTCATTATGATGGCGGCGGTGGTCATCGCGGTGCTGATGATGATGGTGGCCGCGCGCGCGATTGGCGAGTTTGTTGAGCGGCATCCGTCGGTCAAAATGCTGGCGCTGGCGTTTCTGATTCTGGTCGGCTTTACCCTGATCCTCGAGAGTTTTGGTATGCATGTACCAAAAGGTTACATTTATTTTGCGATGTTCTTCTCCATGGCGGTAGAGTGTCTGAACCTGATGCGCAGCAGGAAAAACAAAGCGTAACCTGTCAAGGGCGAGCGCATCTCGCCCTGTTATTTTAGGAATGATGCGATTACTCCAGCTGGCAAAAGCATTTATTACTACACTTTTGCTGTTGAAGTGGCTTGAGGGAGCTGAGAATGAAAGGGTTGGTAAGTGCAGTGGGCCTGCTGCTGGCGGCGCTGGCATTAAGCGGTTGCAGCAGTGATTACGTTATGGCCACCAAAGATGGCCGCATGATTATGACCGAAGGTAAGCCGTCGATTGATAAAGAAACCGGTCTGGTGCAGTACACCGACGAACAGGGCCATGTTATGCAAATTAATGGTGACGAGGTTTCCACCATCATTGAGCGTTAAGTGCCAAATTGCCTCGCCTGTACGCGTTTTCCCCCTGTGCAGGCGATTTCCCGAACTTTCCCCCCTTCCTTCTGCGCCACTTCACAGGCTATAGTCCCAGAGAACACAACATTCCGTTTCATAATGAAAAAAGGAAGCCGGCAATGCATTATCACCGTATCCCCCATAGCACGCTGGAAGTCAGTCAGCTGGGGTTAGGCACGATGACGTTTGGTGAGCAGAATAGCGAAGCCGACGCCCACCAGCAGCTTGATTACGCCGTTAGCCAGGGTATTAACCTGATTGATACCGCCGAGATGTATCCGGTGCCACCGCGTCCGGAAACCCAGGGCCTGACCGAAAAATACATTGGCAGCTGGCTGCAAAAGCGCGGCAGCCGCGACAAAATCATTCTGGCGAGTAAAGTCGCCGGCCCGGTGCGCGGCAGCGATGCGCTGATTCGCCCCAACCAGGCGCTGGACCGCAAGAACGTCCGCGAAGCGCTGGACGCCAGCCTGAAGCGCCTCAATACCGATTACCTCGACCTCTACCAGCTGCACTGGCCTCAGCGCCAGACCAACTACTTTGGCAAACTCGGTTATCAGTATAGTGACAACACCGCCACCGTTACGCTGCTGGAGACGCTGGAAGCGCTGACCGAACAGGTGCGCGCGGGCAAGATCCGTTACATTGGCGTCTCGAACGAAACGGCCTGGGGCGTGATGCGCTACCTGCAGCTGGCGGAGAAGCACGAGCTGCCGCGTATCGTCACTATTCAGAATCCGTACAGCCTGCTGAACCGCAGTTTTGAAGTGGGTCTGGCAGAGATTAGCCAGCATGAGGGCGTGGAACTGCTGGCCTATTCCAGCCTGGCCTTTGGTACGCTGAGCGGCAAATACCTTAACGGGGCGAAACCGGCCGGCGCACGTAATACGCTGTTCAGCCGCTTTACCCGCTACAGCGGCGAGCAGTCACAGCAGGCGATTGCTGCCTACGTGGCACTGGCGAAACAGCACAACCTGGATCCGTCACAGATGGCGCTGGCCTATGTGCGGCAGCAGCCGTTTGTGGCCAGCACCCTGCTCGGTGCCACCACCATGGAACAGCTGAAGGTTAACGTGGAGAGTTTCAACCTGACGCTGAGCGGCGAGGTGTTAGAGGCGCTGGAAGCGATTCACCGTCAGTACACGTATCCGGCACCGTAATCTCCCTGGTGCGCGTTAACGCGCACCCTACAGGGTTTGTGTTACCCTCGCGTACCTGCTGTGGTTTTGGCGTACGCGCCGGGCCAGGATAGGGTCGCCATTCATGGCGACCTGGTCCCTTTCTGCGCCGCTCAGCGACGCGTTCTCCACCACAGCACGGCAATCGCCATGGCGAACAGCGCGCCGAAGCCCACGCCCGTCGCGACCGCCGGCGCACCCAGCTTAATCGCCACGGTATACAGCCCCAGCATCAGCAGCATCGCGCTGTTTTCACCCAGGTTTTGCACCGCAATCGCGTTGCCAGAACCCACGGTATCTTTGCCGCGCTCCTGCAACAGCGCGTTGAGCGGCACCACAAAGAAGCCGCCCAGCGCACCAATCAGCATCAGCAGCAGATACGCATTCAGCAGGCTATGCTGCAGCGAGAACAGCACCACCATCACGCCAATCAGCACGCCGGCCGGCATGCAGCGCCGCACCGTTTGCAGCGTGACCAGTTTTGCCGCCGCGCCCGCGCCGATAACGATACCGATCGCCACCATGGCATTTAGCGTGGTCGGCGTTTTATTGTCCGTGATGCCCAGCGCCACCGGCACCCACAGCACCAGCAGGAAGCGCAGCGTGACGCCGGCGCCCCAGAACAGGCTGGTGCCGAGCAGCGAGAAGCGGGTTTCACCGTTACGCCACAGCAGCTGTGCCGAGGCGATAAAGCTGCGCAGCATCGCGCCAGCGTGCCAGCTCTGGCCGGGGCGCGCTGGCTGCAGACGCGGAATGAACAGGTTCGCCACCACCGCCAGTGCGTAAGTGAGCGCACACACCACCAGCGCCGCCAGCAGATGCCAGTCGGCGAGCACGCCGCCTGCCACCGAGCCGAGCAGAATCGCCGCGATAGTCGACGACTCCATCAGCCCGTTGGCTTTCACCAGCCGCGCGCCGCTGGTGATCTCCGTCAGGATGCCGTATTTCGCCGGCGAATACGCCGCCGCGCCGACCCCTACCAGCGTGTAGCCGAGAAACGGATTAAAGCCGAAGCAGATCACCAGCGCACCGAGCAGCTTAAGGCTGTTGGCAAACATCATCACCCGCCCTTTGGCAAAGCTGTCGGCCATCTGTCCGACAAACGGCGCGAGCAGAATGTAAGTGGCCACAAACAGCATCTGCAGGATCGGCTGGCTCCAGTCCGGATAGAACTGATTTTTCAGCAGCGCCAGCGTGGCGAACAGCAGCGCGTTGTCGCCAAAGGCAGAGAAAAACTGTGCCACGATCACCGCCAGCATACTGCGCGACAGCAACGGAGCGTCCGGATTCACCGACTGACTCATGCCCGCTCCTCTTCTGCCAGCTGTTTCAGGCTGACGTAGTCAGGTTTACCGCTGCCCAGCATCGGCAGCTGTTTCATGTAGCGAATATCGCGCGGCACGGCCAGCTCTGGCGCACCCATCTCACGCGCGGCCTGCTGCAGCCGCTCGCGGCTGAGTTCACTGTCGGTGGTAAACAGCACCAGCGCTTCACCGCGCTGGCCATCGGGCCGCAGCGACGCCGCGTGCTGTTTCTCCGCCGAGGCTTTCAGGGCAATCTGCTCCACGCTCTCCAGCGACACCATCTCACCAGCGATTTTGGCGAAGCGTTTAGCGCGCCCCTGAATCTGACAGAAACCGCCCTCGTCAAAGCTGACAATATCCCCGGTATCGTACCAGCCGGCTTCCTGTTCGCCCTCGCCGTTATCCGCCACCGGTGGCTCCAGCACGCCGGGGTTTTCCACCCGCAGGTAGCCGTTCATCACATTCGGACCGCGCAGCTGTAGTCGTCCGCCCTGCTCAATGCCCGGTACCGCAATCAGACGTGAATCCATGCCCGGCAGAATACGGCCGACGGTATGCGATTTGGCGGCCATCGGTACGTTGATTGCCACCACTGGCGCACACTCGGTCACGCCGTAACCTTCGAGGATGCGGATGCCGTACTTATCCATGTAGATCTGGCGCGTGCCTTCCTGCAGCTTCTCGGCACCGGCCACCACGTAGCGCAGCCGGGCGAAATCGTACGGGCTGGCAAAGCGCGCATAGTTGCCGAGGAAGGTGGAGGTGCCGAACAGCACGGTGCAGTTACGGTCATACACCAGCTCCGGCACGATGCGATAGTGCAGCGGGCTGGGATAGAGGAACACCTGCGCGCCGGTCAGCAGCGGCGTGAACAGTCCGACGGTGAGGCCGAAGGCGTGGAACAGCGGCAGCGCCGACATAAAGCGGTCGCGCGGGGTGAAGTCCGCCACGGTGCGAATCTGCTCCACGTTCGCCAGCAGGCTTTTATGCGAGTGCACCACACCTTTGGGATTGCCTTCCGAGCCGGAGGTAAACAGCACCATTGCCGCGTCTTCTGGCTGCTGCGCAACCTGTGCCCGGCGTGGCAGCAGCAGGTGCGCGAGGATCCACAGTTTGTCCTGCAGCGTGACGGTATCCTTCAGATCCTCCAGATAGATCCACTGCACCTCCGTCAGCCCCTGCGGCAGGTGCCACAGGTTGCCTTTCTCCAGGAACTGGCGCGAGGTAAACACGGTTTTCACCTGCGAGGCGGTCAGCGCCGCGCGCATGCCGTTGATGCCGGCGGTGTAGTTGAGCATGGCCGGCACGCGACCGCGCAGTGAAGCCCCGAGAATCGCTGCCGCGGTCACCGTGGCGTTCGGCAGCAGCAGGCCAACGAATTCGCCCTGCTGGCTGTAGCGCTCCAGAATGCGTCCGACGCCGAGCGCTTTTTTCAGCAGCCCGGTGTAGCTGTCCGGCTTAAAGTTGATGTCTTCGATGCAGGGTTTGCTCAGCCCGTAACGGGTGCGTGCATTGAGAAAAGCGTCGAACAGCGTTTCGCGCGGGCGCACCGCCATGCGCGCTTCCATCATCACATGGTGTAAATGCTCACCGGCCAGCACGCGGCGGTCGCGCGCGCGTTTCGCTTCCGGCATGGGAATCACCGTGGCAGGCAGCACCGTCAGGGTGATGCGCGGGAACAGACGACGTTTAAACACCCCGGCCAGGCGGCCAAACGGCGTGTACTCTGCGCCTTCAATGCGCATCGGCACCACGGTGGCGGCGGATTTCGCAGCGACGAAGCCAGCGCCGCTGTAGATTTTCATCAATGAGCCGGTGACGGTAATGCGCCCTTCCGGAAAGATCACCACCGGACGCCCTTCGTTGATCATGCGCACCAGATGTTTGATCGACATCGGTTTGGTGGGGTCGAGCGGCACGAAGTCGATGACCGGCCTGAGCAGGCGCATATACCACTGTTCACTGATCGAAGAATAGACGGCGAACACCGGTTTGATGGGCAGAAACAGCGCCAGCAGCACGCCATCGAGAAACGACATATGGTTTGGCGTGATCAGCACTTTTTCTTTGTGCAGGGCAGTCAGATCGCCACGCAGCTCAACGCGCCATAACAGGCGACAGAGGAAACGCAGAACGGTAAATAGCATGCCAGCTCCTTAGCAGCGGTAAAAAATGGTTCTTACCTTGCAGGATCCGGGGATGTTCGACAAGTAGCGCAGTGATTTATCGTGATGAATTCAGGGTGATTCGCCCTGCCAGCCGCCGCCCAGCGCGGCGATCAGCGCCACGCTGCTCACCCACTGGCTGCTCTGCAGCGACAGCAGGCTCTGCTGCTCGCTCAGGCTGCTGTTTTCCGTGGTAGCGACATCAAGGTAATCAATCATGCCGGCGTCATACTGGTTGCGCGTTACGCGTGCTGACTCCTGTGCCGCCACGGCGGCGCGCTGCTGCGCGGCGATTTCCCCCTGCAGGGTATTCAGTTCCACCAGGTTATCTTCCACTTCTCCCAGCGCGCTCAGCACCGTCTGCCGATAGGTGGCCACGCTGGCATCATAAGCGGCACGCGCCTGCGCCACTTTCGCCGAGGTCGCGCCAAAGTCGAGCAGCGTACCGCTGAGCTCCGGCCCCAGCGACCAGGCGCGATTCGGCAGCGACAATAAACTGTGGATCGCTGAGGCGGTCACGCCACCGCTGGCGCTGAGCGTCAGGTCGGGATAATAACCGGCAATCGCCACCCCGACCGCCGCGTTGGCGGCCGCCACGTTACGTTCGGCATAGGCGATGTCCGGACGGCGCTGCAGCAGCGCCGAAGGCAGGCTCTGCGGAATGGACGGCAGCGTGGCATCCAGCTTCGCCACCGGCAACGTAAAGTCGGCTGGTGCACGCCCCAGCAGCAGCGCCACCGCGTGCTCCAGTTGCGCGCGCTGCCACTGATAATCCTGCGCCGAAGCGCGGGCGCTCTCCAGCTGCATCTGCGCCTGCGCCAGAGTGGCGCGGGATTCGCTACCGGCGCGGTACTTGTTGTCGATCACGCTGAGATAGCGCTGATAAGCTTCAATGCTGCGCTGATAGAGCGCGATCTTTTCGTCGATGATGCGCAGCTGAAAATAGTCCTGCGCCAGCTCTGACTGGGCGCTCAGCGTAACATTGGCCAGTTCAGCCTGGCTGGCCTGCGCGCTGGCCTTATCCTCTTCCTGGGTGCGGCGCAGTTTTCCCCACAGATCCAGCTCCCAGCTGGCATTCAGCGTAGCGCTGTGGCTATTGCTGACGCTGCGCTGACCGCTGGTGCTGGCACGGCTGCCGCTGCGCGTGCTGCTGGCATCGTAGTCAAGTGAGGGAAACAGTGCCGCGCGCGACTGCGCGCTCAGCGCCTGGGCTTCGCGATACTGCGCCGCATAACTGGCGACGTTCTGGTTGGAGATGCTCACCTGGCGCAGCAGGCTGGACAAGGTGGCATCGTGATACACCATCCACCACTCCCCTTTGCGACTGGCGTCCTGCGGCGTGGCCTGCGTCCAGCCTTTGGCCTCTTTATAGTGCGTCGGCAGCGCCATCGCCGGACGCTGATAATCGGGGCCAACGCTACAGCCAGCAACCAGTAGCGCCGCCGTCAGCGCGCCAATGTTCATCATTTTCATCAATCAGGATTCCACATGACGCACGCGCCGCCACTGATGCTGGGTGGCGCGGCTGAGACGATCCAGCCAGAGATAGACCACTGGCGTGGTAAACAGGGTCAGCAGCTGGCTCAGGGCCAGACCGCCGGCAATGGCAATCCCCAGCGGACTGCGTAAATCAGCGTCGCCACCGCTACCCAGCGCCAGCGGCAGAGCGCCGAAGAAGGCGGCCAGCGTGGTCATCATGATCGGCCGAAAGCGCATCAGGCACGCCTGCGTAATCGCCTGCTGCGGCGACAGCCCCTGGCTGCGCTCGGCGTGCAGGGCAAAATCGATCATCATGATGGCGTTTTTCTTGACGATACCGATCAGCAAAATGATGCCGATCAGCGCAATCACCGTCAGCTGCGTATTGGTCAGCAGCAACAGCAGCAGCGCCCCGACGCCTGCCGACGGCAGCGTGGAGAGAATGGTCAGCGGGTGAATGTAACTCTCATACAGCACGCCCAGGACGATATACACCGCCGCCAGCGCCGCAATAATCAGCCACGGCATGGTGGCGGTGAGCTGAGAGAACGCTGCGGCGGTGCCGGCAAAGCCCGCCTGAATGCTGGAGGGCAACCCCAGCTGTGCCATCGCTTGCTTAATCAGCGTCTGCGCCTGCTCCAGCGACACGCCGTCGTTGAGGTTGAAGGCGATGGTGCTGGTCGCTGACTGGCCCTGATGCGCAACCGACAGCGGCGCGTTGCCGCCGCTGAAGCGGGCAAAGGCCGCCAGCGGCACGCGATCGCCGCTGTCGTTAATCACATACAGTTGTTGCAACATGGCCGGATCGCGCGTGTCGCTGTCCTGCAGGGCCATCACCACATGGTACTGATTGAGCGTGTGATAGAGCGTGGCAATCTGTCGCTGGCTAAAGGCATTGTTCAGCAGCGTGTCCAGCATCTGCACGTTAACGCCCAGCCGCGTGGCGCGGTCGCGATCGATGTTGATCACCACCTCCTGTCCGCCGGTTTGCGCATCGGAATCCACGCTGTTGAGTTGCGGTATCGCGGCCAGCGCCGCCTGGACTTTCGGCGTCCAGCGGCGCAGCAGGTCGAGATCGTCAGCCTGCAGGCTGTACTGATAAGTGGCGTTGGCGCTGCGCCCGCCGATGTGCAGATCCTGCGCGGCCATCAGGAACAGCTGCGCCCCGGCAATATGGCGGGTTTTCAGGCTCAGCCGGTTAGCCACTTCGGTGGCGCTGGCAGTGCGCTGGTCAAAATCTTTCAGCCGGACAAAAAAGTTGGCGCTATTGCGCGAGCCAAACATGCCGCTGCCCATTGACGACATCACGCTGTCTACCGCCGGATCGGCCTCAATGATTTTGGTGAACGCCAGCATCTTTGGCTTCATCGCCTGGAAGGAGATGTTCTGGTCAGCGCGCAGGGCGCCCATCAGCAGGCCGGTGTCCTGATTGGGGAAAAAGCCCTTTTGCACCACGCTAAACAGAAACAGATTGAGCAGCACGGTGAGCAGCAAACTCAGCAGGGTAATCTTCTGGTGCGCCATCACCCACGCCAGGCCACGCGCGTAGGCGGCCAGCAGCGCGTTGAGCGCATTTTCGATTAGCTGATAGAGCGGATGCGGCCGCCGGGTGACCTGCGGCTTCGGCCGCAGCAGTCGGGCGCACAGCATCGGGGTCAGGCTGAGCGAGACAAACATGGAGATCAGCAGCGAGACCGTCAGCGTCACCGCAAATTCCCGGAACAGGCGGCCAACAATGCTGCCCATCAGCAGAATCGGGATAAACACCGCCACCAGCGACACCGTCATCGACAGCACCGTAAAGCTCACCTCATGGGCACCGCGCAGGGCGGCACGCAGCGGACTCAGACCGGCTTCGATGTGCCGGGTGATATTTTCCAGCACCACGATGGCGTCATCAACGACAAAGCCCGTGGCGATGATCAGCGCCATCAGCGACAGGTTATCGAGACTGTAGCCGAGCAGATACATCACCGCGCAGGTGCCGATTAACGACACCGGCAGCGCCAGCGCCGGAATCACCACCGCCTGCAAATTACGCAGGAAGACAAATACCACGGCAATCACCAGCAGCATCGCCACCAGCAGCGTCTCTTCGGTGTCATACAGGGAGGCGCGCACCGTTGGCGAACGGTCTACCACCACTTTGAGCTGGGTATCGGCAGGCAGATCTTTCTCCAGCTGTGGCAGCTGCGCTTTGATGGCATCGATGGTGTCGAGCATGTTAGCGCCGGCCTGACGCTTGATGGCGATCATCACCGACGGCTGTGAATTGAGAAAACCGGCCTGATACTGATCCTCCACCGAGTCATACACCGTGGCGACATCATGCAGTCGCACCGCCTTACCCGCGTGGTAGCTGACTATCAGGTCGCGGTACTGTGCCGCTTTGTCCAGCTGGCCGTTGCCGTCCACCATCCAGGACTGGCTGCTGCCCTGCAGCATGCCTTTCGGCAGATTGGTGGTGCTGCTGGCGACGGCGCTGCGCACCGTATCCAGCGCAATGCCATAGTGCGTCAGCTGTTGCGGCTGCAGATCGATGCGGACCGCCGGCAGCGCGCTGCCCATCAGCGACACCTCGCCTACGCCCCTGACCTGGCCCATCGCCTGCTCGATTTTGCTTTCGGCGAGGTCATACAGTTCACCCGGCGTGCGCGTGGCTGAGGTAAGCGCCAGCATCACAATCGGCGCGTCCGAGGGATTCGCTTTGCGATAGGTCGGCAGCGACTCCATGGCACTCGGTAACAGGCTGCGTGCCGCATTGATCGCCGCCTGCACGTCGCGCGCCGCACCATTGATATCGCGGTCAAGTTCAAACTGCAGTATCACGCTGGTCGAGCCCTGCGAGCTGGTCGACGTCATCTCCGTCACACCGGCAATCTGGCCGAGCGAACGCTCCAGCGGCGTCGCCACCGTGGCCGCCATGGTTTCCGGGCTGGCGCCGGCCAGGCTGGCGCTGACCATGATGGTAGGAAAATCCACCTGCGGCAGCGGCGCGACGGGCAGCAACCGGTAGCCCAGCGCCCCGAGCAGCAGGATCGCCAGCGTCAGCAGCAGCGTGGCAACCGGGCGAAAGATAAACAGCCGGGTGATGTTCATGGCTCGCCCCGCGCCTGCTGCTGCCGGCGCTGCACGTAGCGCTTACCGCGCTGCGCCAGCCCATCAAACCACAGATAGATCACCGGGGTGGAGAACAGCGTCAGCACCTGGCTCACCAGCAGGCCACCGACAATCACCAGCCCGAGCGGCTGACGCAGTTCAGCACCGGAGCCGGAGGCCAGCATCAGCGGCAGCGCCCCGAGCAGCGCCGCCATGGTGGTCATCAGAATCGGCCGGAAGCGCAGCAGACAGGCCTGATGGATCGCTTCGCGCGGCGTCATATGCTGCTTATGCTGCGCCTCCAGCGCGAAGTCGATCATCATAATGGCGTTCTTTTTAACGATGCCAATCAGCAGAATGACGCCAATCAGCGCAATCAGGCTGAATTCGCTGCCCGCCAGCATCAGCGTCAGCAGCGCCCCGACCGCCGCCGACGGCAGCGTGGAGAGAATGGTCACCGGATGAATAAAGCTTTCATACAGAATGCCCAGCACCACGTACATGGTGATCAGCGCCGCCAGAATCAGCCATAGCGTGTTGCCGGTGGCACTCTGAAACGCCGCGGTTTCACCCTGATAGCGCAGCGTTATGCTGGCGGGCAGTTTAAGCTGCTGCGTGACCTGCGCAATCGCCCGCTGCCCCTCCTCCAGCGAATAACCGGGGTTAAGATTGAACGACACCATCACCGCCGGGAACTGATTCAGGCGCATGTGCATCAGCGCCCCGGTCCGCGCATGCACGCTGGCGATGGCGGTGAGTTTCACCATGCCGGTGGTGGTGGTCTCACTGTCGCTGTCGCTGCTGGTTGATGCGCTGCTGCTCACCGGCAGATAAACGTCATCAAATGACGCCGGCGACTGCTGATACTGCGGCGCCACTTCCAGCACCACGCGATACTGGTTCGCCTGGGTAAAAATGGTGGAAACCAGCCGCTGACCAAAGCTGTTGTACAGCGCGGTATCGACGTCAGCTGCCGTGATGCCGTAGCGCGCCGCTTTATCGCGATTCAGCTCCACATAGGCCACGCGCCCCTGATCCTGCAGGTTGCTGACCACGCCATTAAACTCCGGGCGCTGCTGCAGCGCAGCTATCAGCTGCGGCGTCCAGCGCACCAGGTTTTCGCTGTCGGCATCATCAAGGGTGAACTGGTACTGGCTCGGCGTCACCTGATCGTTGACCGTCAGGTCCTGTGCTGGCTGCAGATAAAGCTGAATGCCGGCGACCCGGCGCGCCGCCTGCTGTAGCTGCGCAATCACCTCATCGGCTTTGACGTCGCGCTGGTCAAACGCTTTCAGGTTGATCTGCAGGCGCCCGCTATTGAGGCTGGTGTTATTGCCGTCGATACCAATGGTTGAGGACACACTCTCGACCGCCGGATTTTGCAGGATCACCGTTGCCAGCGCCTGCTGACGCTGCGCCATCGCCGTGAAGGAGACATCCTGCGACGCCACGGTCACCCCCTGAATCAGCCCGGTATCCTGCGTGGGAAAGAACCCTTTCGGGATGGCCAGATACAGCAGCGCGGTGAGTGCAAAGGTTGCCAGCGCCACCAGCAGCGTCAGCTTCTGATGGTTGAGCACTACGCTGAGCAGGCGGTCATAGCCGCGGACCAGTTTGTCAAACAGCTCGCCGCCTTTGCGCGCAAAGCGTGACTGTTGCGACTCCGGAATATGCCTTAACAGCCAGGCACACAGCATAGGCGTCAGCGTCAGCGACACCACCATCGACACCAGAATCGACACGGCCAGGGTGATGGCGAATTCGCGGAACAGCCGTCCGACCACATCGCCCATAAACAGCAGCGGAATCAGGACCGCAATCAGGGAAAACGTCAGGGAAATAATGGTGAAGCCAATCTGCTGCGAGCCTTTCAGCGCGGCCTGCATCGGCGTTTCCCCCTGCTCCAGCCGGCGCGAAATGTTCTCCACCACCACAATCGCGTCATCAATGACAAACCCGGTGGCGATGGTCAGCGCCATCAGCGACAGGTTGTTGAGGCTGAAATCGGCGAGATACATCACGCCAAAGGTGCCAATCAGCGACAGCGGTACTGCCACGCTGGGAATCAGCGTCGCCGCCACGTTGCGCAGAAACAGGAAGGTCACCATCACCACCAGTGCGATCGACAGCATCAGTTCAAACTGTACGTCGCTGATTGAGGCGCGGATGGTCTGCGTGCGATCGGCAAGCACACGCATTTTCACACCATCCGGCAGCGCCGCCTGCAGAACGGGCAGCTGTTTTTTAATGCTATCCACCACCTGAATGACGTTAGCGCCGGGCTGGCGCTGCACGCTGATGACAATCGCCGGACGGTTATTGGCCCACGCCGACTGAAAGCGATTCTCCGGCCCCTGTTCGATATAGGCGATATCTTTCAGCCGCAGCGCCGCACCGTTCTGCCAGGTGAGAATCAGATTGCCGTATTCGGCTGCGGTGCGCAGCTGGTCGTTGGCGTCGATGGTCACCGAGTGATATTTGCCGTCGAAGCCGCCTTTCGAACCGTTGACATTGCTGTTGGCGATCAGCGTATTGACGTCTTCCAGCGACAGCTTGTGCGCCGCCAGCGCTTTTGGATCCATCTGCACGCGAATCGCCGGCTGATTGCCGCCCGCCAGGGTCACCATCCCCACACCGTTGATTTGCGACAGCTTCAGCGCCACGCGGGTGTTCACCAGATCCTGCACCTCAGTCAGCGGCAGCGTGTCGGAACTGGCGGCCAGCGTGATCACTGCACTGTCGGCCGGATTGACCTTTTTATACGTCGGCGGATTGGGCAGATCGTCCGGTAACAGATTATTCGCTGCGTTGATTGCCGCCTGGACTTCCTGTTCGGCGACGTCAAGCGACAGATCGAGGCTGAACTTCAGGGTGATAATCGATGATCCGCCTGAGCTGGCAGACGTCATCTGGCTGAGGCCGGCCATCTGACCGAGCTGACGCTCCAGCGGCGAGGTCACGGATGAGGCCATCACGTCCGGGCTGGCGCCAGGATAAAGGGTGGTAACCTGAATGGTCGGATAATCCACCTGCGGCAGCGCCGAGGTGGAGAGAAAGCGATAAGCGAACAGGCCGGCGATCAGCACGCCGATCATCAGCAGAATCGTCGCCACCGGGCGCAGGATAAACAGACGAGACGGATTCATGGCTGGGTACTTTTGCTGTCGTCAGCCAGCTGGACTTTGCTGCCGTTAGTCAGACGATCGATCCCCTCGGTCACCAGACGATCGCCTGGCGCCACGCCCTGCAGGATCGCCTGACGATCTTCCCCCAGTGCCGGTCCGGCGGTGACCGCTTTGCGCGTCACGCTATTATCTTTGTTGATAATAAACACAAAGCTCCCGTCGCTGCTCAGCTGCAGCGCCTGCGCCGGAATCACCGTCGCGTTTTTCAGCGTGCCGGTTTGCAAACGCAGATTAACGAACTGGTTGGCAAACAGCGCTTCGTCCTCGTTAGGAAAGCTGGCTTTCAGTTCGATGGTGCCGGTGCTGGTATCGATCTGATTGCTGATGTACTTCACATCACCCTGCGCCAGTATGGTGCTGTTGTCCTGATCGAAGGCCGTCGCGGGCAGGCTCTGGCCGTTGCGCAGTGCGCGCGTCAGCTGCGCGATGTAACTTTGCGGCACGCTGAACGTCACGGCGGCAGGCTGCATTTGCGTCACCACCACAATGCCGGTGGTGTCGCTGGTCTGCACCATATTGCCGGGATCGACCAGCCGCAGACCTACGCGGCCGCTGATCGGCGAGGTGATGCGGGCATACTCAATATCCAGTTTTGCGCTGGCGATTTGCGCCTGATCCGCCGCCACCGCGCCCTGATACTGGCCGACGGTAGCAATCTGGCTATCCAGATCCTGGCGCGACAGCGAGTCCTGCGCTGCCAGCTTTTTGTAGCGTGCCAGCGTCAGTTGCGCACTGTGCAGTAGCGCCTGGTTCTGGCTGAGATCGCCCTGATACTGCGCCAGCGTCGCCTGATAACTGCGCGGATCGATCTGCGCCAGCAGCTGACCGGCGCTGACTTTCTGCCCTTCAGTAAAGAACACCTGCTGCAGCTGCCCGGCCACGCGGCTGGTGACGGTGACGCTGGCGTTGGGGATCACCGTGCCGAGCGCATTCAGGTACACCGGCACGTCGGCCGTCGCGGCAACGCCGCTGTGCACCAGCGTTGCCGGGCCGCTCATCTGCGCCGCGCCGCGATGACCGCCTGGCGGCAGGTCGCCGGGTGCTGCGCCCCGCTTGCCGCCTGCCACACGCCAGATCACGCCTGCCGCGATCAGCAGCACCAGCAACACAAGCAGCCATTTCAGCCAGCGGGAGAAACCAGAACGGGGAGCATGGATAGTCATCAGCGTCTTCAGATCAGCAAAAGTGTGGGTAAAAACCCCGGTAAGCAGGGGATTATTTCAGCGAAAATCATCACGACGCGCATTATCGGCGGATCGCCAGAACGTTTTCTATACGCAAACCGTAAGCGTTTCGTTAAGAGATGCAGGATTTAAACCGCGCCCGGCAGCGGCCGGTGATGGCGCGTGCAGGCGCTATAAACGGGAGAGGAGGACAACTTACAGGCAAAAAAAACCCACGCATCCGCGTGGGTCGGTGCAACCGAACAGGGTGAATACCACAAGGGTATCGCTGCCGCAGCAGCCGATCTTCACACCAATCAATACCTCTGGGACCTTTATCGTCGCGCAATGGCGGCACGGATAACAGCCGCAAATCGCAACGGAGTTCGGCGAAATGCAACGAGGTGTGAAAAGCTCGACTGCGCGTTTACATCCTGATTTCGTTAAGATTTATCTGATGCCGGTTTACTGTAAATCGCGTCTGGTGCCACGTTCATGTGTTTCAGCACCGGCCCCATGATGTTGCCAAATACCGGCGCGGCCACCGAGCCGCCAAAGTGATCGCCGGCGGTAGGATGGTTAATCATCACCACCAGCGCCACTTCCGGATGGCTGGCCGGCGCGATGCCGGCGGTGTAGTTGACATAGCCGCCGTCATATTTGCCGCTGCTGCCCATCTTCTCCGCGGTACCGGTTTTGGTCGCCAGCCGGTAGCCCGGAACCGCTGCTTTCACCCCGGTACCGCCCGGCAGCACGTCACTCTCCAGCATGTGCACCACGGTTTGCACGATCTGCGGATCCGCCACCTGCCTGCCCAGCACCGGTGGCGTCACTTTGGTGATCGACAGCGGGCGATAGACGCCATACGAACCGAGCGTGGCGTATTCACGCGCAATCTGCAGC
This sequence comes from Pantoea sp. Pa-EAmG, assembly GCF_030024295.1. Classification (NCBI taxonomy): domain Bacteria; kingdom Pseudomonadati; phylum Pseudomonadota; class Gammaproteobacteria; order Enterobacterales; family Erwiniaceae; genus Pantoea; species Pantoea sp. Pa-EAmG. The sequence goes on along the minus strand of NZ_JASEWO010000007.1, from coordinate 35,730 downwards.
GGCGTTACGCGCAGACCGTAACCGAACGAAAAGGTGGCGCGCTCGATGTCCGCCCAGCGCTGGCGATGCAGCGGGAAGTAGCCCACGCTCTCACCGGTCAGTCCCAGCCCGGTCGGCTTGCCAAGACCAAACGCCTGATAGGTGTTCACCAGCGCTTCCGCCGGCATCGCCAGCGCGATGTGCGACACGCCGATGTCGCTGGATTTCTGCAAAATGCCGGTCATGGTCAGCCGCGGCCAGTGGCCGACATCGCGGATCAGGTGGCCGTTGACGCTGTAAGGCGTGGTGTCGATCACTGAATCGGGGCGCACCAGATGGCGCTGCAGCCCTTCCATCACCACCAGCGGTTTCACCGTCGAACCGGGCTCGTAGCTGTCGTTGATGGCGGTATTGCGCATTTGCGCTGGCGTGGCGTTGTCATAATTGTTGGGGTTGAACGACGGATAAGATGCCATAGCGAGGATCTCGCCGGTGTCGATCTTCACCAGCACCGCCGCGCCCGAATCGGCCTTGTTGAGCAGCACGCCGTCGCGCAGCTTGCTGTACAGCGTAAACTGGTCAAACTTATCGATGCTGAGCTGCACCGTCGGCGGCTGCTTCGGCGGCTCGTAATCGATCATCGCAATAATGTTGCCGTCCCCGTCCTGGCGATACACCTCTTTACCCGGCTCGCCCTGCAGTACCCGGTCAAAGCCCTTCTCCAGCCCGTTAAGTCCGTTATTGTCCGCCCCGACGATGCCAATCAGCGGCGCCGCGGCCTCACTCATCGGATAAAAACGGCTGTCGTCATACACCGAACTGATGCCTTTCAGATGCAGCTCAGCAATATCTTTGGCAATGCCCAGCTCGATTTTGCGCCCGAGATAGAGGAAACGCTTTTTCGGATTGGCGGTGATCTGCGCACGCAGCTCATCCGGTCGCAGATTCAGCGCCGCCGCCAGATAGCTCCATTTGGCGCTGGTGAAATCGGGATTGGCCTCCAGCACGCGCAGCGGATCGGCGATGATATCGCGCGATGGCACGCTGAGCGCCAGCGCCTGGCCGTCGCGGTCGAGCAGCGTGCCGCGGTTAGTCGGCAGCGTCACGGTCCGCAGCGAGCGCTGGTCGGCCTCGTGCTCCAGCATCGGATGATTGATCAGCTGCAAATCGCCGACGCGCGCCAGCAGCAGGCCCATGCAGCCTAATACGCCCAGACAAATCAGACGAAAACGAAACGGGTTAAACGGGGCTTTAATCTGGTCTTTTCCCAGAAATTTTTTAATCGGGGGCATGGCGATCCGCTGCGATAAAAGATGAATCCAAAGGGGTTAGCTGCAGTTATAAAGAAAGGTAAAGCGAGTTGACAGGAAAACAATGTATCAGTTCGTTTATGTCCGATTGAGGTCACCACAACGGGACACATCACACCGGCAGATCGCAGGCAAAAAAAACCTGCGCATCTGCGCAGGTCGGTGTAATCAAGAAAACTGTTGATGTTCACCCATCAATACCTCTGGGACCCTGACTGTAGCAAGTTGCTCAGCGCAGAAACTATCACTCAAACGCAACAGTTACCGGCAAAATGTAACCAGCGGTGAGATTGTTAGCCGATTGTGCAACTGGCGTGTTTTTTGATTTCCACCAGGCAGCTCATGGCGTTCGGGCCCTGAGTTAACGACGAGGTCCCGATGTCGAGCGTCAGCACGTTAGGGTTGCCGGCGCGGTCCCACGGCTGCCACGCTTTGCCAAAACCGGGATCGAACCAGGCACCGGTGGCGATGATCACCACGCCGGGCGTCAGGCCGTCCGTCAGGCGAACGCCAGCCAGCATACGGCCACGCGCGTTGCTCACTTCAATCTCATCGCCGTCACTGATACCGCGCGCGGCGGCATCGTCAACGTGCATATACAGCGTTTCGTGACCGGCAGTTTTGCCGGCCTGCACCGTGGCGGTGGCATCCAGCTGACTGTGCAGGCGATCCGCAGGCTGCACCGAAATCATGTGCAGCGGGAACTGCGCGCTGAGCGCTGCGCCAAGCCACTCCTGCGGCGCGCGCCACTCCGGATGCCCGGCGAAATCCGCCAGCTGGTAATCGGCGATAGTCTGGCAAAACAGCTCAATTTTGCCGCTGGCGGTGTGAATCGGATGCGCCTGCGGGTCGGCGCGGAAATCATCCATAAACACGTACGGCTTGCCGCCCTGCGGAATCTCAACAAAGCCGCGCTGCCAGAATGCCTCAAACTCCGGGAACGCGATGTCCAGCTGCGCATGCGCCTGCGCGCACTGCTGGTAAAGATGCTCAATCCACTGCATCTCGTTGCGTCCTTCGGTAAAGCGATCGCGGTAGCCAAGGCGATCGGCCAGATCGGCAAAAATATCAAAGTCGTTACGCGCCTGATGCTGCGGTTTAATCGCCTGGTGCATCGCCAGCACGAAGCGGTCACGCGACGAGCCGCCAATGTCGTTGCGCTCCAGCGTGGTGGTGGCCGGCAGCACGATGTCCGCCATCTGCGCCGCGGGCGTCCAGACGATATCCTGCACGATGACCGTATCCGGACGCTGCCAGCCCTCGACCAGCCGGTTGAGCTGCTGGTGATGATGGAACGGATTGCCGCCTGCCCAGTGCACCAGGTGAATGTCGGGATAGTGCAGCGTCTCGCCCTGAAACGCATACGGCTGGCCGGGATTGAGCAGCATGTCGCTGATGCGCGCCACCGGGATCGACAGGTTCGCCGGATTCGGGCCGGTGCTCATCAGCGGCGCCGGGCCTTCCTGGCGCGGATTGCCGACGCTGTTCATTGAGCCATGACCAAAAGAGAAGCCGCCGCCCGGCAGTCCCGGCTGGCCCAGCATCGACGAGAGCGCAATCATCATCCAGTACGGCTGTTCGCCGCGATGGGCGCGCTGCACCGCATAAGCACAGGTGATGAAGCTGCGTTTGCCCGCCAACTGCTGCGCCAGCAGCGCGATACGCGCCGCCGGGATGCCGGTTATCGCACTGGCCCACGCGGGCGTTTTCGCCACGCCGTCGCTTTCGCCCAGCAGATAGGCACGCAGCTGCGGCCAGCCGGTGCAGTGGCTGGCGAGGAAAGCCTCATCGATAGCGTTCCGGCGGGTAATTTCATGGCCGAGCGCCAGCATCAGCGCCACGTCGGTGTTCGGGCGAATCGGAATCCACTCGGCGTTAACGAATGCCGGGCAGTCATCGCGCATCGGGCTGATGTTAATGATCGGCGTGCCTTTGGCGCTCAGCTGCTGCAGCGCCGGTTTCAGGCTGTGCTCGCCGGCGCCGCCGGAGGCCACCTGCGCATTTTTCAGCGCCAGGCCGCCAAAGGCGACGAAAATTTCTGCATGCTCCACCACCTGCGGCCAGTCGGTGACGCGGCCGGTGAGCGGCATATAAGTGCCAATCACATACGGCAGAAAGAACTGGGCCGCGCCCCAGCTGTAGTTACCCTGCTGATCAACGCCACCGCCGCCCTGGAAATAGAAGCGACGAATCAGGGTGCGCGCATGGTTAACGCGACCGGCTGATGACCAGCCGTACGAACCGTTGAAAATGCCGGAAGCGCCGTAGCGGTCGCGCACCCGGCGGTTCTCTTCCGCCACCAGATCGAGCGCGGTGTCCCAGTCCACGGCGACAAAATCTTCCCGGCCGCGCAGCGTGCGATCGCTGTTTTCACGCGACTTCAGCCACGAACGGCGCACCATCGGCTGACGGATGCGTTTATCCGAGTACACCAGTTCAGGGATAGTGTGGATCATCGGGGAAGGATCGGCATCGGCGAAGAAAGGTTCGCAGGCAATCAGGCGCTGATTTTCGGTGACGGCGGTAAACGCGCCCCAGTGCGCAAGGTGCGGCACACGAGTTTTCATGGTTATGGGTCCGGCAGGCAGGTGTGATTCAGGCTGGCAGCATAGCACGGTGCCGTTACCGGGCTAAAGCCTCACCGTGAGCGTCTGATTTTCCGCACTTTTGCGACAGCGCTGACATTCTGGCGGGTTGCGGCTGCCGGGCTTTTCCGTAACACTGAGAGCATGTGTAAACGTTTTCCCGGATGTCGACCATTGCATGGCTACTATTAAGGATGTTGCCCGCATGGCGGGGGTGTCGGTCGCGACCGTGTCCCGCGTCATCAATAATTCGCCCAAAGCCAGCGAGAGTTCGCGCCTCGCCGTTACCCAGGCCATGGAACAGCTGCAGTATCACCCGAACGCCAATGCCCGCGCGTTGGCGCAGCAATCCACCGAAACGCTCGGGCTGGTGGTAGGCGATGTGTCAGACCCGTTTTTTGGCGCGATGGTGAAAGCGGTCGATGAAGTCGCCGGGCAAACCGGCAACTTTCTGCTGATTGGTAACGGTTACCATAATGAGCAGAAAGAGCGTCAGGCGATTGAACAGCTGATGCGCCATCGCTGCGCCGCGCTGGTGGTGCACGCCAAGAAAATTCCCGATGATGATTTAGAGCTGCTGATGAAGCAGGTGCCGGGCATGGTGCTGCTGAACCGGCTGCTGCAGGGGTTTGAGTCGCGCTGCATTGCGCTGGATGACCGCTACGGCGCCTGGCTGGCCACGCGCCACCTGATTCAGCAGGGTCATACGCAGATCGCCTTTATCTGCTCGACGCACACCATCTCTGACGCCGAAGATCGGCTGCAGGGCTACTACGATGCGCTGAAGGAGCACGGTCTGCCGTGCAACGACCGGCTGGTGGCGTGGGGAGAACCGGATGAGGTCGGTGGCGAGCAGGCAATGACGGAACTGCTCGGACGCGGCAAGCAGGTGAGCGCGGTGGCGTGCTACAACGATTCGATGGCCGCCGGTGCGCTGGCGGTGCTGAGCGATAACGGCATTCGCGTGCCGGAAGAGATGTCGCTGATTGGCTTTGATGATGTGCTGGTGTCGCGCTACGTGCGTCCGCGCCTGACCACGGTGCGCTATCCGATTGTGACCATGGCGCAGCAGGCCGCGCAGCTGGCGCTGGCGCTGGCCAACGGCACCGCGCTGCCGGAGGTGACCAATATGTTTAGCCCGACGCTGGTCAGGCGGCATTCGGTGGGTGGACCGGGTTAAACGGGGGCGGGCTTTCCCTCACCCTAACCCTCTCCCTGAGGGAGAGGGAACGTTCCAGAGCGCGGTCAGCCCTTGCGGAGAGGAACGTTCCAGAGCGCGGTCAGCCCTTGCGGAGGGGAACGTTCCAGAGCGCGCGGTCAGCCCTTGCGGCAAGGAGAGCGCGGTCAGCCCCCTCGCCCGCTTGCGGGAGAGGGTTGGGGTGAGGGCCAGCGCGCACCCAACCCACTATAAATCCTGCGAATACACCTTCACCTGCACCTCAGGAAACTCCAGCGCATCACACTGATACTGCCAGCCGAAACGCTCGTAGTAGCCGCCAAACGTCGACCACAGCCACACCGTTGCATAGCCGCGCTGGCGGGCATAGTCCAGCACGTGCTGCTGCAGGGCGGCACTCAGCCCCTGCCCGCGCGCCGCTTCATCCACATACAGCGCGGCAACCCACGGATAGAGATCCTGACGGCTAATCAAATCGCAGCGCCAGAACCCTACCGTGCCGTGCGGCACGTCATCCTCGTCCAGCGCGACAAAGGTCACCGGAAACGCGGCACCGTTCAGGCTACTGCGTACAATGCTGTCGTAAAACGCGCGCGAGGTGCCGTCACCAAACGCCTGCCACAGCCAGTCGGTGATCTGGCTGGCGTGATGCGGCACGCTGCTGAGCGGCACGATGCGCATCAGTTCAGCTCCAGCGCCAGCAGTTCCTGAATGGTCTGCGCACGGCGAATCTCACGCGGCACGCCCTGCTCAAACAGCACTTCCGGGATCAGCGGACGGCTGTTGTAGTTGGAGGACATTGATGCGCCGTAAGCGCCGGTATCATGGAACACCAGATAATCGCCGACCTGTGCCGCTGGCAGCGCGCGGGTTTCCACTTTGCCGCCTTCCCGCTGGGTAAACACATCTCCCGACTCACAGAGCGGCCCGGCCACCACGCTCTCCACATGCGCGTCAGCCGGCGCGCTGCCATCGGCAGGCAGCAGCGAAATATGGTGATAGCTGCCGTACATCGACGGACGCATCAGATCGCTGAAACCGGCATCCACCAGCACAAAGTGACGGCTGCCCATCTGCTTCACCGCCCGCACCTGCGACACCAGTACGCCCGACTCTGCCACCAGGAAACGGCCCGGCTCGATCTCCAGCTTCACCGCATGGCCGAGGTGCGCCGCGATACGCTCGCGCGCGCCGTTCCACAGCCCGTAATAGTGCTGCGTATCTATCGCCTCCTCACCAAAGCGGTAAGGAATCGACAGCCCGCCGCCCGCCGAAATGGCCTGCAGATCCTGACCAAAGGCCACCACCTGATCGACCATCGCGTCGCACACCTGCTGCAGATGGCCATAATCGACGCCGGAACCGATGTGCATATGTAAACCTACCAGCTGCAGGCCATGCTGCTGGATCGCCGCCAGCGCCAGCGGCAGATCGCTGTGCCAGATGCCGTGCTTACTGTTTTCGCCGCCGGTATTGGTTTTCTGGCTGTGACCGTGGCCAAAGCCCGGATTAATGCGCAGCCAGACGCTATGACCCGGCGAAACCGCGCCGAGCTGATGCAGCATATCCACTGAGCCGGCATTCACCGGCACCTTCAGCTCGGCGATGCGCGCCAGCGTCGGTGAGTCCAGCACATCGGCGGTGAACACAATATCCTCGCCGCCCGGCTGAAAACCGGCAGCCAGCGCACGTTCGATCTCGCCGAGCGAAACCGAATCGACCTTGACGCCGGCAGCGCGCATCAGCCGCAGAATATGAATATTCGAGCAGGCCTTTTGCGCAAAGCGCACCACGTCAAACGCGCTGAGCTGCGCAATACGCTGCTGAATGATTTCGGCATCGTAAGCCCAGAACGGGCCGCTGTAGCGCTGCGCCAGCGGCAGCAGATTTGTGGCGTTAAGCGCCGTCTGGGAATCGTTAAGTGGACGTGGCATGAGCATTCTCCTGAGTCGTTGCTGTCATTTAGCCACAGCACAGTGATGCAGAAAAATATCTGTTTAAGCATCAGCTATGCAAATATGATATGGATGACATGGAGGCGACGATGGCAAAAATTAACTGGCGGCATATCGAAATCTTTCACGCGGTGATGACCAGCGGCAATCTGACCCAGGCTGCCACGCTGCTGCATACCTCGCAGCCAACGGTGAGCCGCGAGCTGGCGCGGCTGGAGCAGCAGTTGGGCTTACAGCTGTTTGAGCGGGTGCGCGGCCGCCTGCAGCCCACCGTGCAGGGGCTGCGGCTGTACGAAGAGGTGCAGCGCTCGTGGTACGGTCTGGATCGCATCATGGATGCCGCCGAAGGGTTACGCAATTTCCGCCTGGGCGAGCTTTCCATCGCCTGCCTGCCGGTCTTTTCCCAGTCGCTGTTACCGCCGCTGCTGCAGCCGTTTTTACAGCGCTATCCGCAGGTGAGCCTGAATATTATTCCGCAGGAGTCGCCGCTGCTGGAGGAGTGGCTGTCGGCGCAGCGCTACGATCTCGGTCTGACCGAAACCCAGCATGCGCCCGCCGGGACTGAACGTCTGGCTCTGCTGACCAGTGATGAAGTGTGCGTGCTGCCGCCGCAGCATCCGCTGTGTCAGCGGGCGGTGCTGACGCCGCAGGATTTTCACGGTGAAAACTATGTCAGCCTGTCGCGCAGCGATAGCTATCGTCAGTTGCTGGATGCGCTGTTCCATGAGCAGCAGGTGGAGCGGCGGCTGGTGCTGGAGACGCACAGCGCCGCGTCGGTGTGCGCGATGGTGCGCGCCGGGGTGGGTATTTCGATTGTTAATCCGCTGACGGCGCTGGATTACGCCGACAGCGGCGTGGTGATGCGCCGCTTCAGTATTGCCGTGCCGTTCACGGTGAGCCTGGTGCGGCCACAGCATCGGCCGGCATCGGCGCTGGTCGATCACTTCTGCGACCACCTGCAGCAGCAGGTGGCCACCTTTCCGCAGCGCATCGCCCAGCGGCTGGCTTAAGCGCGCACCGTCTCGCGCTGACCGCCCGATTTGCGGAAGGTCAGCAGACAAACCACTAAGCCCGCTGCCGCCAGCGCTGCTGCCGCGACCGGCACCGCCGTCAGGCCATAGCCTTTGTCGATCACTGCGCCGCCCACCCACGCACCGAGTGCGTTACCGACGTTGAAGGCCGAGATGTTGAGCGTCGACACCAGATTTGGCGCCTCTTTACCGTGGCGCACCACGTTGATTTGCAGACCCGGCACGGTGGCGAAGGTCGCCATCGCCCACAGGAACAGGGTTACCTCTGCCAGCCACAGCGCATGGCTGGTCCAGCTGAACAGCAGCGAAAACACGGCGATCAGCGAGAAGCTGAGGATCAGGCTGAACGACACTTTCCAGTCCGCCAGTTTCCCGCCAACAATGTTACCCACCGTCAGGCCCGCGCCAATCAGGAACAGAGTCCAGCTGACACCGCGATCGCTGATGCCGGTCACCTGTAACAGCAGCGGCGCAATGTAGCTGAACAGCGCAAACATCGCGGCGGCAAAACACACCGTCATCAGCAGCGACAGCCACAGTTTGCCGTTGGCCAGCGCGCTGATTTCGCTCGCCAGGTGCACCGGTTTTTCATCTTTGTTAGTCGGCAGGCTGACAATCAGCGCGATGAACGCGAGAATGCCGATAATCGCCACGCCCCAGAAGGTGGCGCGCCAGCCAAACAGCTGACCAAACCAGGTGCCGAGCGGCACGCCCAGTACGTTGGCCAGCGTCAGACCGGTAAACATCAGCGCCACCGCCGATGCCTGACGGCCCGGCGCCACCAGGCTGGCCGCGACCACTGAACCGATGCCGAAGAACGCACCGTGACACAACGCGGTAATAACGCGCGCCAGCATCAGCAGGTTATAGGTATAAGCCAGCGCACAGAGTACGTTGCCGATGATGAAGATGATCATCAGCAGAATCAGGGTACGTTTACGCGGCAGTTTCGCGGTCAGCAGCGCCATGATTGGCGCGCCGATAGCCACGCCCAGCGCATAGCCGCTGATCAGCCAGCCCGCAGAAGGAATCGACACCTGCAGGTCACCCGCCACTTCCGGCAGTAACCCCATGATGACGAACTCCGTGGTGCCGATGGCGAACGCACTCAGCGCCAGCGCCAGTAATGCAACAGGCATAACACACTCTCCCAAAATAATTTTGCAGGCGGGCCGCACGACGAACGCCGTACGGTTAAGACAGACGCGTATCCCTCCGACAGTGCGGGGATGTTTATTTTTGAACTGCGTCACAGTCTGCTATTAAAGCACAGCCTCTGACTCTCAACCACCCGGGCGGCAGCAAGGCTATTTTGCCTGCGCGGCAATAATCCCGGCGCTAAAAAGTGTCGCTTATGCATCACTGAGACAGGACGGCGATAACAGACTACGCTTGATAACAGGTTGTGATCGCTGTCACAGCGACGGCGCTTTCTGGCGTTAAATCAGGCAGTAAAGGATGGTCGCACATTGCCGATACCCCAATGGATTGCCCGGTAATGCGGCGTCAACACAACAGGGGGACAGAGTTATGCGATGGATCATCGCGCTGGCGATCGGCGGCTTAAGCGGCTGCTCGGTCGGGCACTATGAATACAGCTCAGAAGCGGCCAGGCGCGTCGATATGACCGTCACCGGCATCCCCACCGTGCTCGGCATGGGTGCGCTGGGCACCACTATCCCCCTGACGCGCGAATATAGCCTGACGGCGGCGCACGTGGCCAAATATTCGCTGTATCGGGTGAAGGCCTGGCATCCGGAGTGCGATATCGCCGTGGTTTATCATGCGAATAAGGAAGCCAACCTGCCCCCGCAGTTCCGCAACAGCCATATCGGCGACAACGTTAATCTGTATGGGTATAGCTTTATCTCCGCGCTGCCGGTGGCATCAAGCGGCAAAAATCTGATCAATACGACGCTAAGCAATGACTGGAATAAGGCCAGCTGCGTAGTGGTGGCGGCCAATGCCGGCGTGGTGAAAGGCATGTCCGGCGGCGCGGTGTATAACGCCAGCGACGACACGCTGGCCGGGGTGATTGTCGGCTATAGCAGTCGGATTGATGATAATAAGAGCGGCAAAACGCTGTTTAAAGATGTGGCGCTGTATGTGCCTTATGCGCGGTTCCAGGCGTGGCTGGATGGGGTGGTGAAGTCTTAGGTTGGGTGCGCGCTGATGCCCTCACCCCGGCCCTCTCCCACAGGGAGAGGGAGAAAGCCACAGCGGCACTTTGCCACGGGGAGAGGGAGAAAACCACAGCGGCCTTCTGCCTCGGGGAGAGGGAGAAAACCACAGCTGTCCTCTGCCACAGGGAGAGGGAGAAAACCACAGCGGCCCTCTCCCACCGGGGTACAGGCAAGTCCCCTCTCCCCATGGGAGAGGGTTAGGGTGAGGGTGAAGGCAACCTGATTACTTACCGGTCGGGCGCAGAGCCGGGAACAGGATCACGTCACGAATGGTGTGGCTGTTGGTGAACAGCATGACCAGACGATCGATACCGATGCCCAGACCCGCAGTCGGTGGCAGACCATGCTCCAGCGCGGTGACGTAGTCTTCGTCGTAGAACATCGCTTCGTCATCACCGGCGTCCTTCGCGTTAACCTGCTGCAGGAAACGCTCGGCCTGATCTTCCGCATCGTTCAGCTCGGAGAAGCCATTACCGATTTCACGGCCGCCGATGAAGAACTCAAAGCGGTCGGTGATTTCCGGGTTCTCGTCATTACGACGCGCCAGCGGTGACACCTCTGCCGGATACTCGGTGATGAAGGTTGGTTGAATCAGGTGCGCTTCTGCTGTCTCTTCGAAGATCTCGGTCACCACGCGGCCCAGACCCCAACTCTTCTCCACTTTAATGTGCAGCGCGTTGGCAATCGCCACTGCTTTATCAAAGTCATCCAGATCGGCGAGGTCCGTCTCAGGACGGTATTTCTTGATCGCTTCACGCATGGTGAGCTTCTCAAACGGCTTGCCGAAATCGAAGGTGTGCTCACCGTAAGGCACTTCCGTCGTGCCCAGTACGTCCTGCGCCAGGGTGCGGAACAGGCTCTCGGTCAGTTCGATCAGATCTTTGTAATCCGCATACGCCATATAGAGTTCCATCATGGTGAACTCTGGATTGTGGCGCGGCGAAATCCCTTCGTTACGGAAGTTACGGTTGATCTCAAACACGCGATCAAAACCGCCGACCACCAGACGCTTGAGGTACAGCTCCGGCGCGATACGCAGGTACATGTCGATGTCGAGCGCATTATGATGGGTGATGAACGGACGCGCGGAAGCACCGCCCGGAATCACCTGCATCATCGGCGTTTCCACTTCCATAAAGTCGCGGTTAACCATGAACTGACGAATGCCGGCCATGATTTGTGAGCGAATTTTGAAGGTCTTGCGCGAATCGTCGTTGGAGATCAGGTCAAGGTAACGCTGACGGTAACGGGTTTCCTGATCGGCGAGGCCGTGGAATTTGTCCGGCAGCGGACGCAGCGCTTTGGTCAGCAGGCGCAGCTCAGAGATATGGATCGACAGCTCGCCGGTTTTGGTTTTGAACAGCTTACCGCGCGCGCCGAGGATATCGCCGAGATCCCACTTTTTGAACTGCTCGTTATAGACGCCTTCCGGCAGATCGTCACGCGAAACGTAGATCTGGATCTGACCGCCCACATCCTGCAGGGTGGCGAACGACGCTTTACCCATGATGCGGCGGGTCATCATACGACCGGCTACGCTCACCTCAACGCCGAGCGCTTCCAGCTCGTCGTTCTCTTTGCTGTCATAGTCGGCATGCAGACGATCGGAGGTGGTGTCACGGCGGAAATCGTTAGGAAACGCCACGCCCTTTTCACGCAGCGCGCTGAGTTTTTCGCGACGCGCTTTCAGTTCGTTGTTTAACTCAAGGGCGGCATCAGCGCTCTGCGGTTGTTGTTCAGACATGTCGGTTCCTTATAGCCCTGCTTTTAAACTTGCTTCAATAAAACGGTCAAGATCGCCATCCAGTACGGCCTGGGTGTTACGCGTTTCTACGCTGGTACGCAGATCCTTGATGCGCGAATCGTCAAGAACGTATGAACGGATCTGGCTGCCCCAGCCGATGTCCGACTTGTTCTCTTCCGCCGCCTGCTTGTCGGCATTCTTCTTCTGCATTTCGTATTCATACAGCTTGGCACGCAGCTGTTTGAAGGCCTGATCTTTGTTCTTATGCTGCGAGCGGTCGTTCTGGCACTGCACCACAATGTTGGTCGGCAGGTGGGTAATACGCACCGCTGACTCGGTTTTGTTAACGTGCTGACCACCAGCACCCGAGGCGCGATAGACGTCGATACGCAGGTCGGCCGGGTTGATTTCGATGTCGATGTTGTCATCCACTTCCGGGTAAATAAATACCGAACTGAAGGAGGTGTGACGACGACCGCCGGAGTCGAACGGGCTCTTACGCACCAGACGATGAACGCCGGTTTCGGTACGCAGCCAGCCGTAAGCGTAATCACCGATGATTTTGATGGTGGCTGATTTGGTACCGGCCACTTCGCCTTCGGACTCTTCGATGATCTCGGTTTTGAAGCCTTTGGCTTCCGCCCAGCGCAGATACATGCGCAGCAGCATGCTGGCCCAGTCCTGCGCTTCGGTGCCGCCAGAGCCGGCCTGAATATCCATGTAGCAGTCGGCGCTGTCGTATTCGCCGGAGAACATACGGCGGAACTCCAGTTCACCCAGCTTCACGTCCAGCGCGTCCAGCTCGACAACGGCTTCGTTGAAGGTCTCTTCGTCGTCGGCTTCAACCGCCAGCTCCAGCAGACCCTGCACATCTTCCAGCCCCTGCTGCATCTGGTCGAGCGTTTCAACTACCGCTTCCAGCGAGGCGCGCTCTTTGCCCAGCGCCTGCGCGCGTTCAGGTTCGTTCCAGACGTCCGGCTGTTCCAGCTCGGCGTTTACTTCTTCGAGGCGTTCTTTCTTGGCATCGTAGTCAAAGATACCCCCTAAGAACGCTGCTGCGCTCACTGAGGTCCTGGATACGATTTTTGACCGGATTAATTTCAAACATGGCTTTTCAGTCTTTTTTGACGATTCGGTGAGAGGAGATAAAAGTAACGCGCTAGTTTACCCGAAAGCGCGCCTGGTTTGTAGCTTTGCACATCAATGGCTATACCGCGTATGAACCGGCAGAAAATAATTGCGCCAGTTCTGGAAACCAGCAGGTATGGCGGTTGCCAGAAATCCCGCTGTCATTCGCCACCGGCGCGGTGCGTCTTCAGAATTTTCCTACATAATCACGGCAATAAACGCCAGCTGGCGTCATTAAAACCCATGATTTCTCAGACAAAATCATTAAAACTCCACCATCAGAAATGTCTGGTTCGAAGCGTGATATAGCGCGATTAGCCTGCGCAATGCTGCGCTGTCCTGGCCATCAACCGGCCAGTGCGCACCTTATCCTTTCTGCACCCTGGCGGAATCTCAGGGGTTAGTGCTTCATCTATTGCGTTCTGTCTGTCAGCCACGTTGCTCAGGAGTATTCGTGACAGGGAAAGACTGCATTCAGGCCCGTTAACGTGAACGGGCGACAACATGCCCTGAGAGGCATGAGGAGTTGCCATGCATTATCCTGTTGTTACTTTTCGACCCTCACCGCGCCTGCTGGCGCTCCTCATCCCGTTTCTGCTGAGCGCCTGTGGTGGCGGCGGCGGCGGTGGTAGCGGCGGCGGCAGCACCCTGACCCCGGTCACGCCGGTCGTTGAACCTGCGGTGCCGGCCACGGCCGCCAGCAATAAAGTAGGCATCATTGACTCCGGCCTGGCCCCGGGCCGCAGCGAAATTAATTACGCCAACGTGAATTTCTCCAGCTATGTCGGCAGCAACACCGCGCTTAACGACAACATGGGAATCAACGGCCACGGCACGCTGGTGGCGATGACGCTACTGGGGCTGTCGCCTGACAGCGCGCTGTATGTAGCGCAGGCATCACAAAATAACATTTTCAGCTATGACAATACTGCGCGCGCCGTGCAGGGCCTGGTGGCGCAGGGCGTACGCATCTTCAATATGTCCTACGGTTCGCAGGAGCGCCTCACCAGCCAGCAGGCGCTAACCGATGCGCGCCAGCGCTATCAGTCGCTGTATCAGGGGCTCAACGCGGTGGCTGCGGCAGATGGGCTGGCGGTGATGATCACCGGCAACAACAGCGGCGCCACGCCGGCACCGGACGTGCTGACACCGCTGATGTATAACGACCCGCAGCTGGCGCGTAATCTGCTGGCGGTGACCGGTATCCTGAGTCATACCGGTTATGACCTGCCAGGCCGCGCAGCCGGCACCGGACCGTTTGACGCCTGCGGCGCGGCCGCCGCGTGGTGCCTGACCGCACCGGGCTATACCGATTACCTGTATCAAAACTCCGACGGCAGCTGGGTGCAGGCGCGCAGCTACGGCACCTCATTTGCCGCACCGCGCGTGACGGCTGCGGCCTCGCAGCTGCTGCAGCGTTTCCCGTGGATGAGCGGCCATAATCTGCAGCAAACCCTGCTGACCACCGCCACTTACCGCAGTGATGCGCACGATAACGTCGCCGACAGCGCCAACGGGCGGCCATACAATGAGACGTTCGGCTGGGGCGATCTTAACGCCGCCAAAGCCTTAAACGGGCCGGGACAATTCTGGGCAGAGGACTTCAGTGCGCGCCTCGACGGCGGCCAGTATGTGTTCAGCAATGACATCAGCGGCGATCGCGGGCTGGTGCTGGACGGCAGCGAACGCGGCGGTACGCTGCAGCTGACCGGCAACAACAGCTATCAGGGCATGACGCAGGTCTCCGCCAATAGCCTGCTGATTGACGGTGCGATTGCCGGCAATGCGCTGGTGAACGGCAGCGGCAAACTGGGTGGCAGCGGACGCATCGGCGGCAATCTGGTCAACCAGGGATCGGTTAATAGCGGCCTGCAGGTGGCGGGCAACTATCAGCAAAGCGCCAACGGTACGCTCAACGTCACGCTGAACAATCCGCTGCGCGTGACCGGCAACGCGGCGCTCGACGGCACGCTAAACCTGGCGCCGCCCTCCGCCAGCTACGTGGTGAAACAGCAGGAAACGCTGCTGACCAGCGGCGGCGGCGTGAGCGGTCAGTTTAGCCAGGTCAATACCGGCGTATTTCTCGACGGTTCCGTCAGCTATGACGCCCACAGCGTTACCGGCCAGCTAACGCGTAAAAACACCGCCGCGGCGGCACAGGCGATGGGAATCGATAGCACCAGCGCGCAGCAAACCAGCCGCAACCTGGAGCAGGCGTTTGAGCTGGCGGACCGCTGGCAGGGTCAGGCGACGCTGAGCAGTGCGCAGCAGTCAGCGCTGGCGGCCGCAGGCGCCTTCCAGACGCTGGCGGACACCCGCAGCGCACAGGCGGCGATCAACTCCCTGTCCGGCCAGGCGCATGCCTCCGGCAATGCGGTGCTGTTCAACGCGCTTGATTATCAGACGCGCCTGCTCAACAACCGCATCGATGATGCCAGCGAACAGGGGCGCTTCGGCTTCTGGCTGGAGAGCGGTCAGCTGCGCGGTTCGCTCGATCAGGATGGCTATCTCGGCAACCGCTATCGCAATACCCTGACCGCGCTGGGTGCCGACAGCGATTTTGGCCTGCCCGGCCTGCGCCTCGGCATCGCCTGGACGCACACTCAGCTTGATGCCACCTATGACGACACCGGCGGCAACAGCCAGAACAGCCTGCAGGGCGTAATGCTGTATGGGCGCTATGCGGTGACGCCAGCCTGGTACTGGCAGGGCAATCTCAGCTATCAGCATGGACGCGACAAACTGCAGCGCCTGGTGCTGCTGGATGAAGCTGCACCGGTCTCCTCTTCCGCCCGCACTGACAGCTGGCAGGCAGCGTTACAGAGCGGCTATCGCTGGACGCTGCAGGAGGATTATCGCATTGAGCCCTATCTCGGCTGGCGTGAAACCGGCCTGCAAACCGGCAGCTTCAGCGACAGCGGCAGCGCGTTTGGTCTGCAGGGCGACGGCGACAACTATCGCCGCAGCGTCGGTTACGGTGGCCTGAATCTCAGCGCGCGCCAGGACTGGTCGGCAGGCTGGTGGAGCATGCTGAGCCTGTATGGCGAATACCAGTACGCGTTCAGCAATCCGCCGATGGACGTCAGCGCGCGCTGGAGCGGCTTCGGCAGCGGTCAGCAGAGCTTTACCATCCCAGGTATGCAGCTCGATCGCCGCTCGCAGTGGTTTGGTGCGCGGGTTGATCTGGTGCAGTCGGCACGCGCGCGGCTGTTTCTGCGTGCCGACCGCCACGTGGCCGATCGCGGCGATGAGAAGGTGCTGCGCGGCGGTGTCGACGTCACGTTCTAAAGGTTACGACTGCGGCCAGATATGGTCGATGATCAGCTGTACCGAGCGATTGCCGCGGTATTCGTTGATATCCAGCTTGTAGGCCAGCTGCACCTGACGCACGCTGCTGTCTGGCCACAGGCTGGTGTCGACGTTAAAAGCGATACCATCCAGTAACGGGCCGCCACCCAGCGGCTCGACCATCACCTTAAGGTGACGCTCGCCCACCAGACGCTGCTGCAACAGCTTAAACTGACCGTCGAACACCGGCTCCGGAAACGCCTGGCCCCAGGGGCCGGCTTCCCGCAGCATTTCCGCGGTGTGCAGGGTAAATTCCTGCGCATGCAGTTCGCCATCGGACCACATCACGCCCTGCAGCGCCTCGCCCTCCAGCCATTCGTCGATCAGCGCAGCAAAGCGCTGGCGGAACTCATCGTACTTCGCCTCTTCCAGCGACAGCCCCGCCGCCATGGCGTGCCCGCCAAATTTGATGATCAGCCCAGGATAGAGCGTGTCGATACGTTCCAGCGCGTCGCGCAGGTGCAGCCCGGCAATCGAACGGCCAGAGCCCTTCAGCGTGCCGTCACCGGCGGGCGCGAAGGCGATGACCGGACGGTGGAAGCGCTCTTTCAGGCGTGACGCGAGGATGCCAACCACGCCCTGATGCCACTCCGGGTGATAAAACGCCAGCCCGAGCGGCAGATCGCGATGCTGGCGCTCCAGCTCATCGCACAGTGCCAGCGCTTCGCTCTTCATGCCCTGCTCAATCTCTTTGCGCGTCTGATTGAGCGCATCAAGTTCGCTGGCCAGCATGCGCGCCTGGGCAATATCTTCCGTCAGCAGCAGCGCAACACCAACCGACATATCGTCCAGCCGGCCGGCAGCATTGAGGCGTGGCCCGACGGCAAAACCGAGATCGCTGGCCGCCAGCTGACGCGCATCGCGGTTAGCAATCTCCAGCAGCGCGCGGATGCCGGCACGGCATTTACCGGCGCGGATGCGGCTCAGCCCCTGCCACACCAGAATGCGGTTGTTGGCATCCAGCGGCACCACGTCGGCCACGGTACCGAGCGCCACCAGATCCAGCAGTTCGGCCAGATTGGGTTCACTGCGTCCGTCGCTGAACCAGCTCTGCTGACGCAGATGGGCACGCAGCGCCAGCATCAGATAAAACGCCACGCCGACGCCCGCCAGCGAACGTGACGGGAATGCGCTGTCGCTCAGGTTAGGGTTAACGATGGCCTCGGCCGCCGGCAGCGTTTCGCCCGGCAGGTGGTGATCGGTGATCAGTACCGGAATCCCGTGCTGGTGTGCGGTATCGACGCCCGCGTGCGACGAAATGCCGTTATCCACGGTGAGGATCAGCTCGGCGCCACGCGCGCGCGCCTGCTCCACCACTTCCGGGCTCAGGCCATAGCCGTCCTCAAAGCGGTTCGGCACCAGATAATCGACGTTGCCGCCCATGCTGCGCAGCGCCAGCACGGTGAGCGCAGTGCTGGTGGCGCCATCGGCATCGAAATCGCCCACCACCACGATGCGGCGTTTTTGCTGCAGCATCTGGTGCAGCAGCGTCACAGCACGCTCAATGCCGCCAAGGCTTTGCCACGGCAGCAGGAATTTCGCGCCGCGTTCCAGTTCGGCGGCGTCTTTGACACCGCGCTGCAGGTAGAGACGACGCAGCAGCGGCGGTAAATCATCGGGTAACTGCGCGTCGGCCTGAGCTTCACGCCGACGCAATTCTACAGAGTGCATCACTGTGTCTTAACCACCACGCTTCTGGCCGTCCAGCACCTGCTTCAGCTCCTGCGGTCCCTGGTAGCCAGGAATCATCATGCCGCTGTCGGTGAGGATGGCGGGCGTGCCCTGAATACCAAACAGAATGCCCAGCTTGTAGTGCTGATCGAGATTGATTTTGCAGCTCGCCGGCGCATCCATTTGCGGTGCGTCGCCTTTCATTGCGGCATCAAACGCCTTGTTGCGATCGGCGCTGCACCAGATGGCGGTCATGGCTTTCTCCACCTGGCCGTGCAGGCCTTCACGCGGGAACGCCAGATAGCGCACGGTGATGCCCAGCGCGTTGTAGTCAGCCATTTGCTCGTGCAGTTTGCGGCAGTAGCCGCAGGTGATGTCGGTGAATACGGTGATCACGTGCTGCTCTTTCGGCGCTTTGTAGACAATCATTTCCGGTGCCAGCGCGGCGACTTTTTTCTCCAGCAGCTGATTGGTGACATTCACCGGCTGCGCGCCGCTGACATCGTACAGCGGGCCCTGAATCATGTGCTTGCCGTCTTCGGTGACGTACAGCACGCCGCTTTCGGTCATCACCGTTTTGATACCCGGCAGCGGCGACGGCTGGATTTCCGCCTGCTGCATACCCAGTTTTTTCAGTGATTGCTGAATCGCGCTGTCATCGGCATGGGCCAGCGCAGAAAAGGCGCTGACCAGCAGAGCCAGCGTCGTAACGGTTTTTTTCATCTCAAATCCTTGTTGCCGCTGCTCAGGCGCGCGGATGATGCTGTTGATGTAACTGACGCAGGCGCTCAGTCGCCACGTGCGTGTAAATCTGGGTGGTCGACAGGTCGCTGTGCCCCAGCAACATCTGTACGACGCGTAAATCGGCACCATGGTTCAGTAAATGTGTGGCAAATGCGTGGCGCAGCACGTGCGGTGACAGCTTTTCGCTGTCGATGCCGGCAAGGGTGGAATAGTGTTTGATGCGATGCCAGAAGGTCTGGCGTGTCATCTGCTGCGCGCGGTTGCTGGGGAACAGCACATCAATGGTCTGCCCGTTCAGCAGCCACGGCCGCCCGTGTTCCATATAATGCTCCAGCCAGTAAATTGCTTCTTCACCTAATGGCACCAGCCGCTCTTTATTGCCTTTACCGATGACGCGCACCACGCCCTGACGCAGGCTGACATCACTCAACGTCAGACCGACCAGCTCAGAGACGCGCAGCCCGGTAGCGTAGAGCAGCTCCAGCATCGCTTTGTCACGCAGTTCGAGCGGTATGTCCGTTGCCGGCGCCTGTAACAGGCGCTCGACCTGATTTTCTGACAGGTCTTTTGGCAGGCGCTGCGGCAATTTCGGCGCTGATAACAGCGCGCTGGGATCGTCACTGCGCAGCTTTTCGCGGTACAGATACTGAAACAGACGGCGCATCGCGCTCAGAGTACGCGCTGAGCTGGTGGCTTTGTAACCGCCCTCAATCCGCTCAGCCAGAAACTGCTGCAAATCAGCGGATTCCAGCGTCAGCAGCGTGCGCTCATGGTGGTGCAGCCAGGCAGTGAGCGTCTGCAAATCCTGACGATAGGACGCCAGCGTGTTCTGCGCCAGGTTGCGCTCAATCCAGAGCGCGTCGAGAAACTGTTCTATCAGATCGCTGTCCTGCACTATTGCCCCTCGCCGTGTGAAATCGTGCTCATTATGCCTGAAACTGGCCTGCTTCTGGTACAATTGCGCCAGAGTGAGTTTCAGTCAGAGCATTAATTGCATGAATATCGGTCTGTTTTACGGTTCCAGTACCTGTTACACCGAGATGACGGCGGAGAAAATCCGCGACTTTATCGGTGAAGAATTAGTCACACTGCATAACCTGAAAGATGACGATCCGTCGCTGATGGAGCAGTACGATTTACTGATTCTCGGTATTCCGACCTGGGATTTCGGCGAACTGCAGGAGGACTGGGAAGCGGTGTGGCAACAGCTGCCGGCGCTCAATCTGCAGGGCAAAATTGTGGCGCTGTACGGCATGGGCGACCAGGTCGAGTACAGCGAATGGTTCCTCGATGCGCTGGGTATGCTGCACGAACTGCTGCTGCCGATGGGCGTGCAGTTTGTCGGTTACTGGCCGCTCGAAGGCTACCAGTTCACCAGTAAAAAACCACTGACCGCCGATGGTCAGCAGTTTGTCGGCCTGGCGCTCGACGACGTTAATCAGTTTGAGCTGAGCGAAGCGCGCGTCGAGCAGTGGTGCGAACAGATTCTGACCGAAACCGCCGCGCTGCTTTAATGCGGCGTCGCGCCATCCAGCAAAAAACAGCGGGCGCGTAACGCGCGCCACGCGTCGGGCGGCATGCTGTCGTGCAGCAGCCACAGCCGCCAGCGCTGCCCGCGACGGTTACGCAGCACCAGCAACACGCCCCACGGTAGCCAGTCCGGCTGCTGTTGCGCCTGCCAGCGCTCACCGCGCCAGTACCAGTCACCCTTGTCATCCAGCATGAGTGCTCCGCAGCGCTGCTGCAGGCGACGCGCGTTACGCCAGTACTGCAGGGTCAGTAGAATCACCACCGCGATCTGAACCCAGGCCCAGCCCGCCGGCCAGCGACAGCTCAGCAACAGCACGCCACACAGCCCGAACAGCGTCACATTCAGCGCCCGCGCGCTGCGTGACGCGCGCAGATCACATTGCCACCGGCCCGCGTTCACGGTTGCGCTGCTGAATCAGTTTCACCATGCGTTTGAACTCGGGATCGGCCGGTTCGCCGTGGTTCATCATCCAGTTAAACAGGTCCGGATCGTCGCTCTTCAGCAGCGCGACAAACACCTGCTTGTCGCTGTCGCTCAGCGAATCATACTCATATTTAAAGAACGGCATGATCGAGACATCCAGCTCCAGCATGCCGCGACGGCATGCCCACTGGACGCGCGCTTTGTCATGAATATCCATGTGTCTTCTTCCACAGCTGATAACAGTGGCGCTCAGTGTACCTGCTTTTTCGCCGCGCTGCAGGCGTGCAACCGGACGCTGCGCGCGGTGACGCACAGCAATGCCACCGGTTTCAGGGTTATCACGCGATTTGTGCGCCAGATTCCGCAAACAGGTTGCAATGGCGCACTGCTCTTTTAACATTGGTAAGCATATTACTGGATAAACCTTATTGATCAGGACGGACTCATGCCGATTTTCACCCTTCCGCCTCGCCAGCCCGCTGCGGCGTCGCGCCTGCCTTTAACGCTGATGTCGCTCGACGAGTGGGCGCTGGTATCGGTGCAGGGCAAAGATAGCACCTCTTATCTGCAGGGTCAGCTGACGCTGGACGTGGCGGCGCTGGACGCAGCGCAGCATCGCCCGGCAGCGCACTGTGATGCCAAAGGCAAAATGTGGAGCAATCTGCGTCTGTTCCATCGTGGAGAAGGTTATGCCTATGTTGTGCGGCGCAATCTACGCGAGCAGCAGGTGACCGAACTGAAGAAGTATGCGGTGTTCTCCAAAGTGACCATTGCGGCCGATGATGACGCAGTCCTGCTCGGCGTTGCCGGTTTTCAGGCGCGCGCCGCGCTGGCTAACGTTTTCGCCACGCTGCCGGATGCCACAACCCCAGTGGTACAGCAGGATGACACCAGCCTGCTGTGGTTCGCCGAGCCAGCCGAGCGTTTTCTGCTGGTCACCACGCCGGCGCAGGCCGAAGCGCTGCAGCAGAAGCTGGCCGGGGAAGCGCAGCTGAATGACAGCACGCAGTGGCTGGCGCTGGATATTGCGGCGGGCGTGCCGGTGATCGACAGCGCCACCACGGCGCAGCTGATTCCGCAGGCCACCAACCTGCAGGCGCTGGATGCCATCAGCTTTAAAAAAGGCTGTTACACCGGCCAGGAAATGGTGGCGCGCGCCAAATTCCGCGGCGCCAACAAACGTGCGCTCTACTGGCTGGCGGGCAGCGCCAGCAAAGTACCGGACGCAGCCAGTTCGCTGGAGTTGCAGATGGGCGACAAATGGCGTCGTACCGGCACGGTGCTGAGCGGCGTACAGCTGGATGATGGCAGCGTGTGGGTGCAGGCGGTGCTGAACAACGATCTGGAGCCGGATAGCGTGCTGCGCGTTGAAGGCGATGAAAGCGGTAAGCTGACCATTCAGCCGCTGCCCTATTCGCTGGAGGAGTAACGGTTACGGCTGGTACGCCGCAGGGTCGCCACCAGTGGCGACCCTTGCCTTGTTACATCACGTAAAAATAGATGGCGCAAAAGTGCAGCACGCTGCCGCCCAGCACGAAACCGTGCCAGATGGCATGATTGTACGGGATACGGCGCGACACATAGAAAATCACCCCGAGTGAATAGACAATCCCGCCCGCCGCCAGCAGCCAGACGCCGCCGGCCGACAGTTTGGTTGCCAGCTGATAAATCACCACCAGCGACAGCCAGCCCATGCTGAGATAGGTCACCAGCGACAGCACTTTAAAGCGATGCGCAATGGTCAGCTTAAAGATGATGCCCGCCAGCGCCAGACTCCAGATCACCACCATCAATCCCTGCGCCAGCGGCGATTGCAGCCCGACCAGCAGAAACGGCGTGTAAGTTCCGGCAATCAGCAAATAGATGGCGCAGTGGTCAAATTTCTTCAGCCAGTATTTGGCGCGCTGGTGCGGAATGGCGTGATACAGCGTCGAGGCGAGGAACAGCAGAATCATGCTGCCGCCGTACAGGCTATAGCTGGTAATGGCAGTGATATTCGCCTGCATTTCAACGGCCTGGGTCAACAGCAACACCAGCCCCACGATGCCAAACACACAGCCCAGGCCGTGGCTGATGCTGTTGGCAATCTCTTCGGCCAGTGAATAGCCCTGGGCAATAAGTCGGTTCTGTACCATGGCGTCGGATTCCTGAACATCGTAACGAAAGTTGTGCTTTTTCTGTGCACCAGAGTAGCGAAGAACAATTTCAGAGTACACATGTACGCTAAAATTATTCTGTGAAGAGGTGTGACAACCCAGCGGCAAACCAATCTGTTACACTGAGGCTTCTTTTTGCCGTGAGCGCCGCCCGAATGTTTTCACACAGCGACCTGTCCCGTTTGAATGACCTTGAGATGCAGGTTTATCACTTCATCATCAAACACCGGGAAAGTGTCAGTTATATGACCATCCGCGAACTGGCGGCGCAGGCGGGCGTCTCGACCACCACGGTGCTGCGCTTCTGCCGCAAAATGCACTGTGACGGCTGGTCAGAATTCCGTATCCGTTTTCGCCTGGCGCAGGAGGAAAGCGCGCCGGTGCTGCTGCCCTCCGGTGTCGGTGAAATGCTGAGCTTTTTTAAAAGCATCAATAACGCAGAATTTGATCAGCAGATTGCCACCGCGGCGCAAATGATTATTGAGGCTGAGCACATTTTCTTTATTGGTGCCGGTACTTCAGGCAGTCTCGGCAAATATGGTGCACGCTATTTTTCTAATATTGGCAAATTCAGCCATCACATCGATGATCCTTATTACCCGGTGAGTAAGAGCGCCTGGGAAAATGCGCTGGCGATTATTTTATCCGTCTCTGGCGAAACCGAAGAGATCCTGCGCTTTGCCAGTCAGTTCAGTCTGCATCACTGTAAAATCATCTCCATCACCAATCACGACAACTGCTCGCTGGCGAAAATGGCGGATTTCAATCTCTCCTATCATGTGCCGCAGGAGAAACTGCCTGACCGCTACGATATTACCACCCAGGTACCGGTCATTTATATTCTGGAGACGCTGGGCCGTTATATTTCCCGCCTCACGCAGGTATAAAACAGCCTGTTTTTCGACGGTAACAAGTCACATTTCCGCGCCGGTGTTATAGCGTGACTTTGCTATTTCAGTTGTTACACTGCGGGCAGTATTATTTTCGCCAACAGCGTGACGAGGTATTGAAATGAGTGAAGGATTGCAGTTACCCAGCGGATTTCTCTGGGGCGGCGCGGTGGCAGCCCATCAGGTTGAGGGCGGCTGGGATCAGGGCGGCAAAGGCGTCAGCATTGCTGATGTTCTCACCGGCGGCGCACACGGCGTTGATCGCGTCATCACGCCCGGCGTCCAGCCCGGCCAGCACTATCCCAACCATCAGGCGGTGGAATTCTATTCACACTACAAACAGGACGTGGCGCTGTTTGCTGAGATGGGTTTCAAATGCTTCCGCACCTCGATTGCCTGGACGCGCATTTTCCCCAACGGCGATGAACTGCAGCCCAATGAAGCCGGCCTGCAATTTTACGATGACCTGTTTGATGAACTGCTGAAATATGGCATCGAACCGGTGATTACCCTGTCGCACTTTGAGATGCCATATCATCTGGTTAAAGAGTACGGCGGCTGGGCTAATCGCAAAGTGGTCGATTTCTTTGTGCGCTTCAGTGAAGTGGTGATGACGCGCTATCGCCACAAGGTGAAGTACTGGATGACCTTCAATGAAATCAATAACCAGCGCAACTGGCAGTACCCACTGTTCGGCTACTGCTGCTCCGGCGTCGTGTTCACTGAGCATGAAAAGCCGGAGCAGACAATGTATCAGGTGATGCATCACCAGTTCGTCGCCAGTGCCAAAGTGGTAAAGCGCGGCCACGAAATCAACCCGGATTTCCAGATTGGCTGCATGATCGCCATGGTGCCGGTCTATCCGTTCTCCTGCCATCCGGACGACGTGATGCGCGCGCAGGAGTCGATGCATCAGCGCTACGTGTTCAGCGACGTGCAGATGCGCGGCGCGTACCCGGCTTATACGCTGAAAGAGTGGGCGCGCAAGGGCTATCACATTGAGATGGAAGCCGATGACGCCGAAACGCTGCGTCAGGGCTGCTGCGATTACATCGGTTTCAGCTACTACATGAGCAATGCGGTGGACACCAAAGCCAGCGGCGTCGACGACCCGATCACCGGCTTCGACGGCGTAGTGCCTAACCCGCATGTGAAAGCGTCCGACTGGGGCTGGCAGATTGATCCGGTCGGCCTGCGCTACGTGCTTAACGCGCTGTATGAGCGCTACCAGAAGCCGCTGTTTATTGTTGAGAACGGCTTTGGTGCCATTGATAAAGCCAATGCTGAGGGCGTAATCGAAGATGACTACCGCATTGATTATCTGCGCGCGCACATTGAAGAGATGAAAAAAGCGGTGGCGCTGGATGGCGTTGATCTGCTGGGCTATACGCCGTGGGGCTGCATCGACTGCGTCTCCTTTACCACCGGCCAGTACAGCAAGCGCTACGGCTTTATCCACGTCGATAAAAACGATGACGGCAGCGGCAGCTTTGCCCGCTCGAAGAAGAAGAGTTTCGCCTGGTATCAGCAGGTGATTGCCAGCAATGGTGAAGTGCTGTAACCGCTAATGGCGCGCGACGTATAGATGTGCGCCGCGCGCAGACAGGCTGTGAAGTGCGGCTCAACGACCGCCTGATGCATCAATAAAGCTGCCGGTGACGTATGAAGCGGCGTCACTGGCCAGCCAGGCGATGGCGGCAGCGATCTCCTCCGCCTGGCCGCCGCGCTGCATCGGCAGCGATGACGCGAGGCGATCAACGCGCCCCGGCTCGCCGCCGTCGGCATGCATATCGGTGTAGATCAGCCCTGGCCGCACGCTGTTAACGCGAATCCCCTGCGCCGCCACTTCCAGTGACAATCCTCTGGTCAGCGTGTCCATCGCGCCTTTCGACGCCGCATAATCGACATACTCATTGGGCGAGCCGGTACGCGCGGCCGCTGACGAGACGTTAACAATAGCGCCGCCCTGACCGCCGTGTGCGGTGCTCATGCGTTTTACCGCTTCGCGGCAGCAGATAAACGTGCCGGCGACGTTGGTTGCCAGCACGCGCTGAATGCGCGCAGCATCCAGATCCTCAACCCGGCACTGGGAGAAGAGAATACCGGCGTTATTCACCAGCACGCGCAGCGCGCCCGGCTGCTGATCCAGCTGGCGGAACATGCGCACCACCTGCGCTTCATCGGCAATATCCGCCTGTAAGGCAAACGCGCTGCCGCCCTGCGCTTCGATATCTGCTACCACCTGCAACGCTTCTGCTTCGCGCTGCCGGAAATTGATTGCCACGCGATAACCTGCCTGCGCCAGCAGCAGCGATGTTGCCCGTCCAATTCCGCGGCTACCGCCGGTGACCAGTGCCAGATCCATATGCTTCTCCCATAAAAAAAGGCCGACAAATCGGCCTTTAGTATTACTGAAGGGTTTGGATTACGCCTGCAAATTACTGGTATTCGCTCATCGGAACGCATGAACAGAACACATTGCGATCGCCAAACACATCGTCGAGACGCTTAACGGTCGGCCAGTATTTGTTGGCGCTGCCGGCCGGGAAGACCGCCAGCTCGCGGCTGTACGGATGAGTCCAGTCGCCGACGATTTCCATCTGGGTATGTGGTGCATTCACCAGCGGGTTGTCGTCAGCCGGCCATTCACCGTCGGCCACGCGATCGATTTCCATGCGGATCGCCAGCATCGCGTCAATAAAGCGGTCCAGCTCGATTTTGCTCTCAGATTCGGTCGGCTCGACCATCAGCGTGCCCGCGACCGGGAACGACATGGTCGGCGCATGGAAGCCATAGTCGATCAGGCGTTTCGCGATATCCAGCTCGCTGATGCCGGTCTGCTCTTTCAGCGGACGAATGTCGAGAATGCACTCATGCGCCACGCGGCCGTCGCGGCCGGCGTACAGAATCGGGTACGCTGACTGCAGCCGGCTGGCGATGTAGTTGGCGTTGAGAATCGCCACCGAGCTGGCCTGCTTCAGCCCTTCGGCACCCATCATGCGAATGTACATCCAGCTGATGGGCAGAATAGATGCGCTGCCGAACGGCGCCGCAGAAACCGCGCCCTGCTGGGTCAGCACGCCGTCAATCTGCACCACGCTGTGGCCCGGTACGAATGGCGCCAGATGCGCCTTCACCCCGATCGGCCCCATGCCCGGACCGCCACCGCCGTGCGGAATGCAGAAGGTTTTGTGCAGGTTGAGATGCGACACGTCAGCGCCAATGTAGCCAGGCGTGGTGATCCCGACCTGCGCGTTCATGTTTGCGCCGTCGAGGTACACCTGGCCGCCGTACTGATGCACGATCTGGCACACTTCGCGAATGGTCTCTTCGTAGACGCCGTGCGTCGACGGATAGGTCACCATGATACACGACAGCGCATCACCGGCCTGCGCTGCTTTTTCACGCAGATCGCCGAGATCGATGTTGCCCTGCTTATCACAGGCCACCACCACCACCGCCATGCCCGCCATCTGCGCGGACGCCGGGTTGGTACCGTGCGCCGAGCTCGGGATCAGACAGATCGTGCGGCCCGCTTCATTACGGCTCTCATGATAGCGACGGATGGCCAGCAGACCGGCGTATTCGCCCTGCGCACCAGAGTTCGGCTGCATGCACAGCGCATCGTACCCGGTGAGCTGAACCAGCCACTGGGACAGCTGGCCGATCATCTGCAGATAACCGCTCGCCTGCTCTGCCGGGCAGAACGGGTGCAGTTCAGCGAATTCCGGCCAGGTGATCGGAATCATTTCGGCGGCGGCATTCAGTTTCATGGTGCATGAGCCGAGCGGGATCATCGCCTGATTCAGCGCCAGATCCTTTTTCTCCAGGCTGTGCATATAGCGCATCATCTCAGTTTCGCTGTGATGACGGTTGAACACCGGATGGGTAAGGAATTCGCTGGTACGCTGCTGGCCTGCCGGAATGGCGCTGTTTTCCGCCGCCACCGCGGCGTCCAGCGCCTCGATATCCTGGCCGTGCGCGTCGCCCAGCAGAATGGCAAACAGCGCCAGCACGTCTTCACGCGTGGTGGTTTCATCCAGCGTGATACCGACCGCATTGAGGATATCGCTGCGCAGGTTGACGCCGAAGCTCAGCGCACGGTTCAGCACCGCCGCTTTGTCCGCGACTTCAACGGTCAGCGTATCGAACCAGCTGTGATGGCGCAGCTTCAGGCCGCCGTTTTGCAGGCCTGCTGCCAGAATCGAGGTCAGACGGTGAATGCGCGAGGCAATGCGCTTCAGTCCGGCCGGGCCATGGTAAACCGCGTACAGGCCGGCGATATTCGCCAGCAGCACCTGTGAAGTACAAATGTTGGAGTTGGCTTTCTCACGGCGGATGTGTTGTTCGCGCGTCTGCATCGCCATGCGCAGCGCGGTGTTACCGGCGGCATCGCGTGACACACCGATGATACGGCCCGGCATGGAGCGCTTGTGCTCATCACGGCTGGCAAAGAAGGCCGCGTGCGGACCGCCGTAGCCCATCGGTACGCCAAAGCGCTGGGCGGAACCAAAGACGATATCAGCACCCTGTTTGCCCGGCGCTTCCAGCTGCACCAGCGCCATGAAATCCGCCGCCACGCTCACCACCACTTTGCGGCTTTTCAGCTCAGCAATCAGTTCACGGTAGTCGTGCACTTCTCCGCTGGTACCGACCTGCTGCAGCAGCACGCCAAACAGATCGTCGTGCTCGCGGGCTTTTTCGGCGCGATCGATAATCAGCTCAAAGCCAAAGGTTTCGGCGCGGGTGCGCACCACATCCAGCGTTTGCGGATGGATGTCATCGGCGATAAAGAATTTTGTCGCGTTTTTCAGCTTGCTGACGCGTTTGGCCATCGCCATGGCTTCGGCCGCCGCGGTGGCTTCATCCAGCAGCGACGCTGAAGCGATATCCAGCCCGGTGAGATCGAGCGTCAGGGTCTGGAAATTGAGCAGCGCTTCCAGCCGGCCCTGCGACACTTCCGGCTGATACGGCGTATACGCCGTGTACCAGCCCGGATTTTCCAGCATGTTGCGCAGAATCACCGGCGGGGTGATCACGGCGCTGTAACCCATTCCAATCCAGGATTTATAACGCTGATTCTGGCTGGCAATGGCTTTCAGCTCTGCCAGCGCCTGCTGTTCAGTCGCGGCATCGCCTACCGCCGGCGGGCCTGGCAGCTGGATATCAGCAGGCACAATTGAAGCGATCAGCGAAGCCAGCGAGCTGGCACCAATCGCTTCCAGCATGGTGGCCTGCTGCGCGGCATCAGGACCGATATGGCGCTCAATAAAAGCACCGTTATGTTCGAGCTGGCTGAGAGTCTGGGTCATTTACAGTACATCCTGAATCGGGCTGGGTGACAAAATGGCATTAAATCAGGCAGATAAAAAAGAAGGCGCCGCAGTGCAGCACCTTCAGAGACTACCGGTTACTCGTCGATGGATTTTTTGTAGGCCTCGGCATCAAGCATCGCGTCGAGCTCGGACTCGTCGCTGGCTTTGATGCGGAACAGCCAGCCGGCGGCGTACGGTTCGCTGTTAACCAGCTCCGGGGCATCGCCCAGCGCTTCGTTGACCTCCACAATTTCACCGCTCAGCGGGGCATAGATATCCGATGCCGCTTTCACGGATTCGGCTACCGCACAGTCGTCACCGGCGGCAAAGCTGGCGCCCACGTCAGGCAGGTCGACAAACACCATGTCGCCCAGCAGTTCCTGCGCGTGTTCGGTGATGCCCACGGTAAACGTACCGTCAGCTTCTTTACGCACCCACTCGTGGCTATCACGGTACTTCAATTCATTTGGCACATTGCTCATCGCCATTTCTCCTGAAAAAAAATTACTGAGCGACCGGCTTGCCGGCGCGAACAAAAATAGGTTTAGTCACTTTCACCGGCATTTCACGATTGCGGATTTCAACTATCGCCTGCTCACCGATACTGGCCGGCACGCGCGCCAGCGCAATGCTGTAGCCCAGCGTTGGCGAGAAGGAGCCGCTGGTAATGATGCCCTGCTGCGGCTGTCCCTGCGCATCGGTAAAGCGCACCGTCAGACCGTTACGCAGCACGCCTTTTTCGGTCATCACCAGCCCGACCAGCTTTTCCGTGCCGTTCTCGCGCTGCACTTCCAGCGCCTCACGGCCAATGAAATCACGGTCGGCGGGCTCCCAGCTGATGGTCCAGCCCATGTTGGCAGCCAGCGGCGAAACGCCTTCATCCATCTCCTGACCATACAGATTCATGCCAGCTTCGAGACGCAGCGTATCGCGTGCGCCCAGTCCGGCTGGTTTCACGCCTGCGGCCAGCAGCTGCTGCCAGAAATCTGCGGCCTGAGCGGCAGGCAGGGCGATTTCATAACCGGCTTCACCGGTATAACCGGTCGTGGCGATAAACAGATCGCCGGCGTGTACGCCAAAGAACGGCTTCATGCCTGCCACCGCGTCACGCTGTGCCGCGCTAAACAGGCTCTGTGCTTTATGCTGCGCGTTCGGTCCCTGTACGGCGATCAGCGCCAGATCGTCACGCTCGGTGAGCGCAACCCCAAACGGCTGCGCATGCTCAGCGATCCACGCCAGATCCTTCTCGCGCGTGGCGGAGTTGACCACCAGGCGGAAGAAATCTTCGCTCATAAAGTAAACAATTAAATCATCAATGACGCCAGCTGAAGCATTCAGCATGCCGGTATAGAGGGCTTTGCCGGGCTGGGTCAGTTTGGCGACATCGTTGGCCAGCAGGTAACGCAGAAATTCACGGGTGCGCGCGCCGTGCAGATCGACAATGGTCATGTGGGAAACGTCAAACATTCCGGCATCGTTGCGTACCGCATGGTGTTCATCCATTTGCGAGCCGTAGTGCAGCGGCATCATCCAGCCGTGGAAGTCCACCATGCGGGCACCGCAGGCCTGATGCTGTTCGAATAGAGGCGTTTGCTGAGTCATAACCATCCTGTGAAGACAAGTGAATGTGACGCGCCTGCGCCGTCAGTTTTGAGCGACGCAAACGTTCTCTTTACGCTGAAGTTACCACCGAACCCGGCAATTAACCATAAGGAAAACGAGGGTGAAACCTTATCATCCTTTGTGCTGCCCCGGCAGCCACGCCAGCACATCTCACTGCATTTATGTGATTTACCGCGCATATAATTCACCTGTTGCGCAGTAATTCAGCCGAATAATTGAACCTGTGCCGCAGACAAGGGAAATGGTTCGGGAGCAAAAAGCATTTTGGATTAGTAAAAGTAATGCGAATTGAGACCTGAAATTAGAATAAATCAAATGAAGGGCAATTTGGGTGCAGCGATGCACAATAATGGTGCTGGGGCGGGTTTTGTAGTGGCGTTACCGGGTGCGCACAGGGTCGCGATGGATGGCGACAACGCTGTGCAGTTCGGTGATTCATGAGCGGCAGCCGACTGCCACGCCCACCCTTGAGGGCGATCGCGTAACGTCAGTGCAGGAAAAACGGCACCTGAAACGGTGCCGTAATAAGGAGGGTTAGCGGATCCAGCCGGGCAGGTCGTTGAGGCCCATGGCCTGCTTCAGCAGTAACGGCTTCACGCCAGGCAGCGTGTCGGCCAGCTTCAGCCCGACGTCGCGCAGCAGTTTTTTCGCTGGATGGTGGCCGGCAAACAGCTCACGGAAACCCTGCATTCCAGCCAGCATCAGCGCTGCGCTGTGCTTGCGGCTGCGTTCATAACGCCGCAAATAGAGATGCTGGCCGATATCTTTGCCCTGCTGATGCAGACGGCGGATTTCGCCAATCAGCTCGGCGGCATCCATAAAGCCGAGGTTCACCCCCTGCCCGGCCAGCGGATGGATGGTATGCGCCGCATCGCCCACCAGCGCCAGCCGGTGCGCAGCAAAGTTGCGGGCGTAACGCGCCATCAGCGGGAAGGTTTTCCGTTCGCTTTCCACCTGGCACAGACCAAGGCGCATATCGAATGCCACCGACAGCTGCTGGTTAAACAGAGCTTCCGGCATGGATTGCAGTCGCGTCGCTTCCTGCGGTGACAGCGACCAGACGATGGAACACAGGTGCGGATCCTGCATCGGCAGGAAGGCCAGAATGCCGTCGCCGTGGAACACCTGGCGCGCGATGGCATCGTGCGGCATATCGGTGCGTACATTGGCCACCAGCGCGTGATGTTCGTAATCCCAGAAGGTGATCGGGATATCCGCTTTGTCACGCAGCCACGAGTTGGCCCCGTCCGCAGCAATCAGCAGGCGCGCGCTCATCATGCTGCCGTCCTGCAGGGTAATAAAGGCTTCGTTATCGCCAAACGCCACCTGCTGCAGCTGAGCCGGTGCAATCAGCGTCACGTCGCTGCACTGGCTGGCGCGCTGCCACAGCGCACTGTGAATCACCTCGTTTTCAATGATATGTCCGAGGTGCGACAGCCCCTGCTGCTCGTCATCAAAGCTGATCGAGCCAAAGCTGTCCTGATCCCACACTTCCATGCCGTGATACGCACTGGCGCGCAGCGCGAGAATGGTGGACCAGACATCGAGTTTTTGCAGCAGACGCTCGCTGGCGGCGTTGATGGCCGAGACGCGAACCGACGCTGGCGCCGCCGCATCAAATTGTGGCTCAGGCGCTTTTTCCAGCACCGCAACGCGCAGGCCGCTGCCCTGTAAGCCACAGGCCACCGCCAGACCGACCATGCCGCCACCGGCAATCGCCACATCAAATGTTTGCATTGCTGCCCCTTAATTCATGCTTAACGCTTAACCCAGCCGAGCGTGCGCACGGCAAGTGGGTTTCGCAGCCATGGCAGGTGGTCCATTGCCACCAGCCCAAGATTTCGTCCTGCCACCAGCGGGGCATAATGGTTGGCGAACAGCCGCACCAGACCGTCGGTGACGCCAATCGTCGCCGCGCGATCTGGCTGGCGGCGCGCAGCAAAATGGTGCAATACCGCGTGGCTACCGGGATCCTGCTGGTGACGATGCGCCGCCGCCAGGGTTTCCGCCAGCGACATCACATCGCGCAGTCCGAGGTTAAAGCCCTGCCCGGCGATCGGATGCAGCGTCTGTGCCGCGTTGCCGACCAGCGCCAGCCGGTGCGTCACCTGACGCTCTGCGGTCTGCAGCGCCAGCGGATAGATTTCGCGCTGGCCGGCATGCGTGAAGCGCCCCAGCCGCCAGCCAAAAGCACGCTGTAATTCATGCATGAAGGTAGCGTCGTCCCACTGCTTAACCGTGGCTTCGGCGGCCGCCGGATGACACCACACCAGCGACAGACGGTTGCCGGACATCGGCAGCAGCGCCAGCGGACCATGCTGTGTGAAGCGCTCAAACGCGCGGCCCTGATGCGGCAGCTGCGTCGCGACGTTGGCAATCACCGCCAGCTGCTGATAGTCCTCGCGCTGCCAGCGCATGCCGCACGATGCCGCCAGCGGCGAGCGTGCGCCGTCGGCGGCCACCAGCAGCGCGCCCTGCAACGTGTCGCCGCTGCTGAGCGTCACCTGCACGCTATCGGCGCTACGCGTAACGGAGGTGACGTGATCCGGACAGCGCAGCGTTACGCCGGGTGCCGCACGCAGACGTTTAAACAGGCGCTGGCCGACATCATACAGCTCGACCACGTTGCCCAACGCCGCCAGTTGGTAATCCTCCGCCTGCATCTGGACAAACCCGCTGTGGCTGCGATCGGAAACGTGGATGTCGGTAATGGGCGTGGCGCAATCCGCCAGCGAACGCCACAGGTCAATTTCCGCCAGCTGCTGACAGGTGCCCGCCGCCAGCGCGATGGCGCGCCCGTCAAAGCCCGGGTGCGCGCGGCTGTCCGGCTGGTGACGCTCAATCAGCGTCACTGGCAACTGGCCCTGCGTCAGATGCGAAATCGCCAGTGCCAGCGTGGCGCCGGTCATGCCGCCGCCTGCAATCAGGATACTCATACGCCGCGCGCCGCCGCCATCAGTGCTTCGATCGCCTCAGCGTCTTTTACCACGCTGTCGGTCAGGTTTTCATTACCGTCCGCGGTGATGACGATATCGTCTTCGATACGGATACCGATGCCGCGATACTGCGCCGGCACTTTGGCATCCGGCGCGATATACAGGCCCGGTTCAACGGTGAGCACCATGCCGGGTTCAAGCAGGCGGTCGCGGCTGGGCGTGCCGTAGTGGCCGACGTCGTGCACGTCCAGCCCCAGCCAGTGACCAAGGCCGTGCATAAAGAACGGACGGTGCGCCTGCTCTTCAAACAGCGTATCGATATTGCCTTCCAGAATGCCCAGATCGACCAGACCGGTGATCATGATACGCACCACTTCGTCGTTGACTTCATGGATGCTGATGCCCGGGCGGAACATCGACAGTGCCTTATACAGCGAGGCGAGCACGATGTCGTAGATCTCGCGCTGCGGCTGGCTGAATTTACCGTTAACCGGGAAGGTGCGGGTGATATCGCCGGCGTAGCCATGGAATTCGCAACCGGCATCAATCAACACCAGATCGCCGTCGCGCATTTCGCTTTCGTTTTCGGTGTAGTGCAGAATGCAGCCGTTCTCACCGGAGCCCACAATGGTGTTGTAAGATGGAAAGCGCGCGCCGTGGCGGGTGAATTCGTGATGGATTTCGCCCTCCAGCTGATATTCAAACATGCCGGGACGGCACGCCTGCATCGCGCGGGTATGTGCCAGCGCGCTGATTTTTCCTGCGCGGCGCAGAATGGCGATCTCGTCTTCGCTTTTAAACAGGCGCATCTCATGCACCCAGGGACGCCAGTCGGTCAGCGTCGCCGGCGCGCTGAGGTTTTGCCGGAAACCGCGACGCAGTTTCTCCAGCGCACTGAACACCAGCATATCCGCTTCCGCGTATTCACCCTGTGCGTGATAGACCACGTCGAGTCCGTTGAGCAACAGGTGCAGCTGCTCGTCAATCGCATCCCACGGCAGCGCGCGGTCAACGCCCAGCTTCGCCGGTGCGGCTTCCTGACCAAGCCGACGCCCGAACCAGATCTCTGCCGTCAGGTCGCGTACGCGGTTAAACAGCACGCTATGGTTATGATTGTCATCGCTCTTGATTAATACCAGCAGCGCCTGCGGCTCGTTGAAGCCGGTGAAGTACCAGAAGTCGCTGTTCTGGCGAAAGGGATATTCGGTGTCGTTGCTGCGCGTCACTTCAGGTGCAGCAAAAATCAAAGCCGCGCTGCCGGGCGCCATGCGGGCGATCAGCGCCTGACGACGTTGCCGGAAAGTTTCCAGTGTAATCATATTTGCACTCCCTGTAGAAAACGGGCAGCGACCTGCCCACGATGACGCGCTTAGTGTAGCGTAGGTTTTTGCACTTCCGGTGCGGTCGGCGTGCGTGGCCGGGTGAAGGTGTCATGGCACAGCAGCGCGGCAACACGCACGTACTCAATCACCTCTTCCAGCGACTGTTCGAGCTCTTCCTGATCTTCATCTTCATCGTAGCCAAGTTGCGCAATGGTGCGCAGATCGTCAATCGCTTCGCCGGTCTCACCGGTCACTTTGTCCAGCTTCGGCTGTGTCACGCCCAGGCCCAGCAGGAAGTGATTGACCCAGCCGGCCAGCGCGTCAGCACGATCGAACACCGTGATGTCATCCTCATCCGGCAGCATCAGCTGGAACAGGAAACCCTCTTCATCCAGCGTGTTGGCCAGGTTTTCATGCAGCGCCTGCAGCGGCTGCGCCAGGCTTTGCGAGAACGCCATGCCCTCGTTAGTCAGGTCATGCACCAGGGTTTTCCAGCTGCTGTCCTGATTGCCGCCGCACAGAATGCCACACAGCAGTCCGTGCATCTCGGCGGGCGTCATGCCTACGCCCTGCTGGGAAAGTGCCGCGGCCAGCGCGTTGTAAGTGGGTGTTGCGTTCTGTAAAGACATAAGCTTTGGTCGTCGTTGGCAGAATAAGTTCGTGTTATGCTACCACCAGG
>NZ_JASEWO010000077.1:0-20746 GCF_030024295.1 Pantoea sp. Pa-EAmG | reverse complement strand
GGTAGTGTGGGGCCTCCCCATGCGAGAGTAGGGAACTGCCAGGCATCAAATAAGTAAAGAAGCCCCGGACGAGAGTCCGGGGCTTTTTTACGTCCGTACTCCGGCAAATTTCCCGCTAAAAACCCCTCCATAACGACTTATTTAATCCTGAAAAAATTCTAACGCGCTTTTATTCCGACCTTATTGCTGCTGCTCACCGCGCGGCGCTCGCGGCCATTGCCGCTCAATGCTGAAACATTTTCATAAACCGCATGAAGACTCGACATCCAGCGGCAGCCAGGCTAATCTCGGGCATCTGGATGTCTAAACGTTTATATGGTTATCAGAAAGAGGTCAGCAGGTTATGCCAATCAGGATCCCCGACGAATTACCGGCAGTGAATTTTTTGCGTAATGAGAATGTCTTTGTCATGACCTCATCGCGCGCCAGTGTTCAGGAGATTCGTCCGCTTAAAGTCTTGATCCTTAACCTGATGCCAAAAAAAATAGAAACGGAAAATCAGTTTCTGCGCCTGCTCTCTAACTCGCCACTGCAGATCGATGTCCAGCTGTTACGCATCGACAGCCGCGAGTCGCGTAACACGCCCAGCGAGCATCTGAACAACTTCTACTGCAACTTCGACGATATCGCTAACGATAACTTTGATGGCCTGATTGTTACCGGTGCGCCGCTGGGGCTGGTTGATTTTAATGATGTTGCCTACTGGCCGCAGATTCAACGCGTGCTGCACTGGGCGAAAGAGCACGTCACTTCTACTCTGTTCGTCTGCTGGGCAGTGCAGGCGGCGCTTAACATCCTGTATGGCATTCCGAAGCAGACGCGCCAGAACAAACTGTCTGGTGTTTTTGAGCATCAGATTCTTCATCCGCACGCGCTGCTGACGCGCGGATTTGATGACAACTTCCTGGCACCGCATTCACGCTATGCTGATTTCCCCAGCCAGCTGATCCGCGACTACACCGATCTTGAGCTGTTTGCCGAATCGGAAAGCACCGGTGCCTATCTGATGGCGAGTAAAGACAAACGCCTGGCCTTTGTTACCGGCCATCCGGAATATGACGCTCTTACGCTGTCGGGTGAGTACCATCGGGACTACGAGGCCGGCCTGCACCCTGAGGTGCCGTTCAACTACTTCCCGCAGGACAATCCGGAATTGCCGCCGCGCGCCACCTGGCGTAGCCACGGCAACCTGCTGTTCTCCAACTGGCTCAACTACTACGTCTACCAGATTACGCCATTCGATCTGCGTCACATGAATCCAACGCTCGAGTAAAACGCCTGCTAAAAGCGCGTTTAAACCTGCCGTGACAGCCGCGTGTTGTCGCGGCATTTTTTTGCCTTTTTTCTGCGATGGAACGTATTGCCTTTATTTCGTGAGATTAAATTACAGTTAAATCAGGCAAATAAAATCAAACAAACACTAAAATGGAAATAGTTTTTGAAATTAAAATAAAAATGATTATGCTCTGATCTTGCCGGTTAAAAAATACCCTACAGCCCGATCCTGTTGTTAGAAAAAGGATCAAACCAGGAGGCAGCCCGCATGACAGACACGGTTATCAGCCCGACACTGACCTTTAGCCAGCCCTTTACCCACGCGGAGAAGCAGCTGCTCACGCCCGAAGCCATTGATTTCCTGCACTCGCTGGTGGTGCGCTTTGCACCCGAGCGCGAGCGTCTGCTGAAAGCGCGTCAGCAACGCCAGCAGCGCTACGATCAGGGGGCGTTGCCAGATTTCGATTCGGAAACCGCTTCCATTCGGCAAAGTGACTGGCAGGTGAGGCCCATTCCTCAGCTACTGCGCGATCGCCGCGTCGAAATCACCGGTCCGCCAGATCGCAAAATGGTGATCAACGCGCTGAACGCTAACGTCAAAGTGTTCATGGCCGATTTTGAGGATTCGCTGGCACCGACCTGGCAAAAACTGCTTGATGGCCAGCTGGCGCTGCGCGATGCGGTTAACGGCACGCTGAGCTTCACCAGCGAAAACGGCAAGATCTACCAGTTACGATCCGATCCGGCGCTGCTGATGTGCCGGGTTCGCGGCTTACATCTGGATGAGAAGCATGTTGAGTGGCGCGATCGGGCCATTCCCGGCGGGTTATTCGACTTTGCGCTCTATCTGTTTCACAACGTCACCGCGCTGCTGGAGAAGGGCCACGGTCCGTGGTTCTATCTGCCGAAAACCGAGCATGCGGCGGAAGTGGCATGGTGGCGGGAAATCTTCCGCTTCAGTGAAGATCGTTTCGATCTGCCGCGCGGCACCATCAAAGCCACGGTACTGATCGAGACGCTGCCCGCAGTATTCCAGATGGATGAGATCCTGTGGGAACTGCGCGATCACGTGGTTGGCCTCAACTGTGGTCGCTGGGATTACATCTTCAGCTACATCAAAACGCTGGGCCAGCACGGTGACCGCATTCTGCCGGATCGTCAGCAGATCAGCATGGACCAGCCGTTCCTCGAGGCTTATTCGCGCCTGCTGATTAAAACCTGTCACCGGCGCGGTGCGCTGGCGATGGGCGGCATGTCGGCGCTCATCCCGGCCAAAGACGCTGAACGCAACGCCTGGGTGATGCAGAAAGTGCAGGAGGACAAAGCACGGGAAGCGGGCAACGGCCATGACGGTACCTGGGTCGCCCATCCCGGTCTGGCGGATATCGCCATGGCGGAGTTTGACCGTCAGCTGGGCGATCGCCCCAATCAGCTGCACGTCAGTCGTGAACAGGATACGCCGATCACCGCCGAGCGCCTGCTGCGCCCGTGCCGTGGTCAGCGCACCGAAGCCGGGATGCGCGCCAACATCCGCGTTGCGCTGCAGTATCTGGAAGCGTGGATCAGCGGCAATGGCTGCGTGCCTATTGATGGGCTGATGGAGGATGCCGCTACCGCGGAGATTGCCCGCACCTCTATCTGGCAGTGGATTCACCACAAGCAAATCCTCAGCGATGGTCAGCTGGTGACCGCCGCGCTGTTCGAACAGTTTCTGGATGAAGAGCTGGCGGCCCTGCGCCACAGCCTGGGTGATACGCGCTTTGACGCCGGTCGCTACAAAGATGCGGCTGCACTGATGGCGCAAATCACCACCGACGAACAACTGGTTCCTTTCCTCACCCTGCCGGGCTACCGCCTGCTGCCCTGACTCTGGAGATACTGCTATGTCAAATCGTACCCAACAGATCGCTCAACTGGAAAACAGCTGGCTGGCATCACGCTGGCAGGGCATTACCCGTCCTTACAGCGCCGAAGAGGTCATTAACCTGCGCGGCTCCGTTAATCCCGCCTGCACGCTGGCGGATCGCGGCGCGAGAAAGCTGTGGGCACTGCTCAACGGTGACGCGCGCAAAGGCTATATCAACAGCCTCGGTGCCCTGACCGGCGGACAGGCGGTGCAGCAGGCGAAAGCCGGCATTGAGGCGATTTATCTCTCCGGCTGGCAGGTGGCGGCCGATGCAAATCTGGCCGGGCAGATGTATCCGGACCAGTCGCTGTATCCGGTCAATTCGGTGCCGAACGTGGTGGAACGTATCAACCAAAGTTTTCAGCGCGCCGATCAAATCCAGTGGGCGAGCGGACTGTCGCCGGACGATGACGGCTTTATCGATTACTACCTGCCGATTGTCGCCGATGCGGAAGCCGGATTTGGTGGGGTGCTCAATGCTTTTGAGCTGATGAAAGCGATGATTCAGGCCGGTGCCGGCGCGGTGCACTTTGAAGATCAGTTGGCGGCGGTGAAGAAGTGCGGGCACATGGGCGGCAAAGTTCTGGTGCCGACGCAGGAAGCGATTCAGAAACTGGTGGCGGCGCGGCTGGCGGCCGATGTGATGGATGTGCCCACGGTGCTGATTGCGCGCACCGATGCCGACGCTGCCGATCTGATTACCTCCGATTGCGACGAGCGCGATGCGCCGTTTATTACCGGTGAACGAACCGCTGAAGGCTTCTTCCGCACCCATGCCGGTATCGAACAGGCGATAGCCCGCGGCCTGGCGTATGCGCCGTATGCCGATGTGCTGTGGTGCGAAACTTCCACGCCGGATCTGGCGCTGGCGCAGCGCTTCGCCGAGGCGATTCACGCGCAGTATCCCGGCAAGCTGCTGGCTTACAACTGCTCGCCTTCGTTTAACTGGAAGAAGAATCTCGACGATCGCACCATTGCCCGCTTCCAGCAGGCGCTGAGCGAAATGGGCTACCGCTTTCAGTTCATCACCCTGGCGGGTATCCACAGCATGTGGTTCAACATGTTCGACCTCGCGCACGCTTATGCGCAGGGCGAAGGCATGCGCCACTACGTGGAAAAGGTGCAGCAGCCGGAATTTGCCGCACGCGAACGCGGCTACACCTTCTCTGCGCATCAGCAGGAAGTGGGCACCGGATATTTTGATCGCATCACCACGGTGATTCAGGGCGGCAGCTCGTCGGTCACCGCGCTGACCGGCTCCACCGAAGCCGCACAGTTTTGATCAGCGTACTCGCGGTGCGCAGCATGGCGCACCGTTTCACTGGCTCACGCTTGCCGGAGATTGCCGATGTCACCGAGAGAATCCCTTATCGCCCACACGATTCTGCAGGGTTTTGATGCGCAGTACGGTCGCTTTCTCGACATTACCGCAGGCGCGCAGCAGCGCTTTGAACAGGCGGACTGGCAGGCGGTGCAGCAGGCGATGAAAGCGCGTATCCATTTGTATGATCATCACGTCGGGCTGGTCGCCAATCAGTTGCGCATCCTCAACGAGATGGCCGACTGGGATGACGCCTTCTGGCTGCGGGTGAAAAGCCACTATGCCACGCTGCTGCCGGGCTATCCGCGTCATGAAATTGCCGAAAGCTTTTTTAATTCCGTCTATTGTCGCTTGCTGGGACACAGCCACTTACTGCCTGAGCGGCTGTTTATCCTGCCGTCGCAGCCATACGCGCCCGCGCCGCCGGCGCAGCGACCGCTTTCGCGCCTGTACCGGCCGCAGCACAGCTGGCATGAGACGCTGCGTCAGGTATTGAATGACATTCCGTTGCGGCTGACGTGGCAGGATCAGACGCGCGACATCGGCTGGATTGTGCGTCATCTGCACGAGCAGTTCAGCGCGGCACAGCTGGCCCATGCCACGCTGGATGTCGCCAGCGAGCTGTTTTATCGCAACAAAACCGCCTGGATTGTGGCGCGGCTACAGCTGAGCGCGGGCGAAATCGTGCCGTGTCTGCTGCCGATCCAGCGCGATGACGCCGGCCGGTTGTGGATTGATACCTGTCTCACCGACAGCAATGACGCCAGCATCGTGTTTGGCTTTGCCCGCGCCTATTTCATGGTGTACGCGCCGGTGCCAGCCGCGCTGGTGGCCTGGCTGCAGCCGATTTTGCCGGGCAAAACCCTTGCCGAGCGTTACATGGCGATTGGCTGCCAGAAACATGGTAAAACCGAATGCTATCGCGAATATTTAGATTACCTGGCGCACAGTCAGGAAGCGTTCACCATCGCACCCGGCGTGCGCGGTATGGTGATGCTGGTATTCACGCTGCCCGGTTTTGATCGGGTATTTAAGGTGATTAAAGATCGCTTCGCGCCGCAAAAAGAGGTGACGGATGCGCAGGTGCGCGCCTGTTACCGGCTGGTCAAAGAGCATGACCGCGTCGGGCGCATGGCTGACACCCAGGAGTTTGAGCATTTCGCCATTCCGCGCGCGCGCATTCCGGCGGCGCTGATGGCGGAATTTGAGCGCGAGATTCCGGAAAAAATTGAGCTGCGCGATGACGTAGTGATCATCCGCCACTTATGGCTGGAGCGTCGCATGCAGCCGCTTAATCTGTGGCTGATGCAGGCGACGCCGGAACAGCGCCAGCACGCCATTGAGGAGTACGGCGATGCGATTTGTCAGCTGGCGGCGGCCAATATCTTCCCCGGCGATATGCTGTTTAAAAACTTCGGCATGACGCGCCATGGCCGCGTGGTGTTTTACGACTATGATGAAATCCGCCCGATGACCGAGCTGGTGTTCCGCGATGTTCCGGCGGCGCGTTACGAAGAGGATGAGCTGCAGGCCGAGCCGTGGTACAGCGTCGGGCCGGATGATGTGTTTCCGGAAACCTTCCGCTACGCACTGTGCAGCGAGCCGGCGACCGGAAAATTGCTGCAGGCGCTGCATCCGCAGTTGTTCGATCCCGGCTGGTGGCGCGCGCTGCAGGCGCGGATCCGTGCCGGGCATATTGAAGAGGTGATGGCGTGGCGCGCCGGACAGCGTTTCAGCGCGCGCTACGCGTCAGTGGCCGCCTAGCGGCCGGCGTAGCTCAGCGTCACCTGTTTCGCCGCGCGGATCACCAGTGCCCCGAGCTCGGTAATGCGGTCGTCGGTCATGCGCGCCAGCGGGCCGGAGATGGAGATGGCGGCAAACGGCTCACCGTGTTCATCATAAATCGGTGCCGCCACGCAGCGCAGGCCGAGCGCGTGTTCCTCATCATCGTGAGAAAAGCCCATCTTGCGGATCAGCGCCAGATTCTCTTTCAGGCTGTGTGGCGACATCAGGGTTTTCGGCGTGTAGTGATGCAATCCCTTCTGGTGCAGCAGAGCGGTGACCTGCTCATCGCTGAGGTGAGCGAGAAACGCTTTGCCGGCACCGGACGCATGCATCGGCAACTTGCCGCCAATCGGCGCTGACATGCGCATCAGCTGGGTGCACTGTACCTGGTCAATAATCACCGCCTGATAATCACTCAGATCCAGTACCGCCAGATTCACGGTTTCGCCGGCTTCTTCCATCAGCCGGCGCAGAATCGGGTGCACAATCGCCAGCAGATTGCGGCTTTGCAAAAAGCTGCTGCCCACCACAAAGGCATGAGCACCGATAGTCCACAGCCCAAGGTCGCCTACCTGATGCACAAATCCCTGCTGCTGCATGGTGGTCAGCAGGCGATGGGTGGTGGAGTTGGGAAGCCCGGCCTGCTGTGCCAGTTCGGTCAGGGCCACGCTACCGTGTGATTCGGCAATCAGCTCCAGCAAACGCAGGCCACGCGTCAGGGACTGCACCTGGCCACCGGCTGGTGCGCTGGCAGCCGGTGCCGTACGGGGTTTTTTGCCGCGTTTCGCGGGCGCAGGGGTTGCCATAACATCTCCACAGTCATTGCAGGTATGGAAACCATTTTCGTTTTTAACAGCATGAATGCAAACCCTGGCTGACTGGTCGGATCTGCTGACCATTTTATCGCCAGAGGCCACACCCGGAGTGACTTTTGCTCATCGTAAAGTTGTGCCAGTATGACTGGCTGGCATTTAGCCAACGCAATGACGTGGATGGGGCAAGAGTGA
Source organism: Pantoea sp. Pa-EAmG (assembly GCF_030024295.1). NCBI lineage: Bacteria > Pseudomonadati > Pseudomonadota > Gammaproteobacteria > Enterobacterales > Erwiniaceae > Pantoea > Pantoea sp. Pa-EAmG. The sequence continues at coordinate 13,452 of NZ_JASEWO010000077.1, read as the reverse complement.
GCAATATAACCGCAACGCTACAGCAGCAGCTGGCACAACGCATCATGATTCTGGACGGTGGCATGGGCACCATGATCCAGAGTTACAAACTGGATGAGCAGGATTTCCGCGGCAGCCGCTTCGCTGACTGGCCGTGCGATGTGAAGGGCAATAATGACCTGCTGGTGCTGAGTAAGCCGGACGTCATTCGCGAAATCCACGATGCTTACCTGGCGGCTGGTGCGGATATTCTCGAAACCAACACCTTCAACGCCACCCCGATTGCCATGGCCGACTATGAAATGGCCGCGCTGTCGGCGGAGATCAACTTCGAAGCGGCGAAACTGGCGCGCGCCTGCGCCGACGCGTGGACGGCAAAAACGCCCGATCGCCCGCGCTACGTTGCTGGCGTGCTCGGCCCGACCAACCGCACCTGCTCGATCTCGCCTGACGTCAACGATCCCGCGTTTCGTAACATCACCTTCAATCAGCTGGTGGACGCCTACCGCGAATCGACCCATGCGCTGATTAGCGGCGGTGCTGACATCATCATGATCGAAACGGTGTTCGATACCCTGAATGCCAAAGCGGCGATCTATGCGGTACAGAGTGAGATGGAAGCGATGGGCGTGACGCTGCCGCTGATGATCTCCGGCACCATTACCGATGCGTCAGGCCGTACGCTCTCCGGCCAGACCACGGAAGGATTCTACAACTCACTGCGCCACGCGGAGCCGCTGTCGTTCGGCCTCAACTGCGCGCTTGGCCCGGACGAACTGCGCCAGTATGTGCAGGAGCTGTCGCGCATTGCGGAAGGCTATGTCAGCGCCCACCCCAACGCCGGTCTGCCAAATGCCTTCGGCGAATATGACCTTGATGCGGCGACGATGGCGGCGCAGATTGGCGAGTGGGCGCGCGCCGGTTTCCTCAACATTATTGGTGGCTGCTGTGGCACCACGCCGCAGCACATTGCGGCGATGGCGGCAGCGGTCGAGGGCGTGCCACCGCGGCCGCTGCCGGAAATAGCCGTCGCCTGCCGTTTGTCTGGCCTCGAACCGCTCAATATTCAGGCCGATTCACTGTTCGTCAACGTGGGTGAGCGCACTAACGTGACCGGCTCGGCCAAATTTAAGCGCCTGATTAAAGAAGAGAAGTACAACGAAGCGCTGGACGTGGCGCGCCAGCAGGTGGAAAACGGCGCGCAGATTATCGATATCAATATGGATGAAGGCATGCTGGATGCGGAAGCGGCCATGGTGCGCTTTCTCAACCTGATTGCCGGTGAGCCGGATATTGCGCGTGTGCCGATCATGATCGACTCCTCGAAATGGGAGGTGATTGAGAAAGGTCTGCAGTGCATTCAGGGCAAAGGCATCGTCAACTCCATCTCGATGAAAGAGGGCGTCGAGCCGTTTATTGCGCACGCGCGCAAAGTGCGGCGCTACGGCGCGGCGGTGGTGGTGATGGCGTTCGACGAAGTTGGCCAGGCGGACACCCGCGCGCGCAAAATTGAGATCTGCCGCCGCGCCTACCACATTCTCACCGAAGAGGTCGGTTTCCCGCCGGAAGACATCATTTTCGACCCCAATATCTTTGCCGTGGCTACCGGCATCGAAGAGCACAACAACTACGCGATGGATTTCATCGGTGCCTGTGAAGACATCAAACGCGAACTGCCGCACGCGATGATCTCCGGCGGCGTCTCCAACGTGTCGTTCTCGTTCCGCGGTAACGAACCGGTGCGCGAGGCGATTCACGCGGTGTTCCTCTACTATGCCATCCGCAACGGCATGGACATGGGCATCGTCAACGCCGGTCAGCTGGCGATTTATGACGATCTGCCGGCGGAGCTGCGCGATGCGGTTGAGGACGTGATCCTCAACCGGCGCGACGATGGCACCGAGCGACTGCTGGCGCTGGCGGAAAAGTATCGCGGCAACAAAGGCGAGGGTGAACAGGACAAGCAGCAGGCCGAATGGCGCAGCTGGGACGTGGTGAAGCGGCTGGAATATTCGCTGGTGAAAGGCATCACGGAGTTTATCGAGCAGGACACCGAAGAGGCGCGCCAGGCGGCGGCACGGCCGATTGAGGTCATTGAAGGGCCGCTGATGTCCGGCATGAACGTGGTCGGCGATCTGTTCGGCGAGGGCAAAATGTTCCTGCCGCAGGTGGTGAAATCAGCGCGCGTGATGAAGCAGGCGGTGGCTTATCTCGAACCCTTTATCCAGGCGAGCAAAGAGGCCGGCCGCAGCAACGGTAAAATCGTGCTGGCGACGGTAAAGGGCGACGTGCACGACATCGGCAAAAACATTGTTGGCGTGGTGCTGCAGTGTAACAACTACGAAATCATCGACCTGGGCGTGATGGTGCCGGGCGACAAAATCCTGAAAACCGCGCGTGAGGAAAACGCCGACATCATCGGACTTTCCGGCCTGATTACCCCGTCGCTCGACGAGATGGTGAACGTGGCGAAAGAGATGGAGCGCCAGGGCTTTACGCTGCCGCTGCTGATTGGCGGGGCCACCACCTCGAAAGCGCACACGGCGGTGAAGATTGAGCAGAATTACAGCGGCCCGACGGTCTATGTGCAGAACGCCTCGCGCACCGTCGGCGTGGTCTCATCGCTGCTGTCGCCCACGCTGAAAGAGGCGTTCGTAGCGCGCACGCGCAAGGAGTACGAGACCGTGCGGATTCAGCACGCGCGTAAAAAGCCGCGCACGCCGCCGGTCACGCTGCAGGCCGCGCGCGATAATCATTACGTCATTGACTGGCAACGTTACACGCCACCGGTGGCGCATCGTACCGGCGTCAGCGCAGTGGAGGCCAGTATCGATACGCTGCGCAACTACATTGACTGGACGCCGTTTTTTATGACCTGGTCGCTGGCCGGCAAATATCCGCGTATCCTGGAAGATGAGGTGGTGGGCGAAGAAGCCACGCGGCTGTTTGCCGATGCCAATGCGATGCTGGATAACCTCAGCGCGCAGGGCACGCTCAGGCCGCGCGGCGTGGTTGGTATTTTCCCGGCTAACCGGGTTGGCGACGACATTGAAATCTACCGTGACGAGACCCGGCGCGAGGTGCTGTGCGTCAGCCATCATTTGCGTCAGCAAACGGAAAAAACCGACTTTGCCAACTACTGTCTGGCGGACTTCGTGGCGCCGAAATCCAGTGGTAAAGCGGATTATCTCGGCGCGTTTGCCGTCACCGGCGGGCTGGAGGAGGATGCGCTGGCGGCGGCGTTCGACCAGCAACACGATGATTACAACAAAATCATGGTGAAAGCGGTGGCGGATCGCCTGGCGGAGGCGTTTGCCGAATACCTGCATGAGCGCGTGCGTAAGGTGATCTGGGGCTATGCCGCCCATGAAAATCTCAGCAACGACGAGCTGATTCGCGAAAATTACCAGGGCATTCGTCCGGCGCCGGGCTATCCGGCCTGTCCGGAACACACCGAGAAGGCACAAATCTGGCAGCTGCTGGATGTGGAACATCACACCGGTATGAAGCTGACCGAATCTTTTGCCATGTGGCCTGGTGCCGCAGTGTCCGGCTGGTATTTTAGTCATCCGGAGAGTAAATATTTCGCCGTGGCGCAGATTCAGCGCGACCAGGTGGAAGATTACGCGGCGCGTAAAGGCATGAGCGTCAGCGATGTGGAACGCTGGCTGGCACCGAATTTAGGCTACGACGCGGATTGATGAATTGCCGGCGCAGAGCGCGCGCAATGAAATGCTGGCAGGCGGTCGCCATCAATGGCGACCCTACATGGTTCACGTAGGGTGCGCATTAATGCGCACCGTTAAATGGCGCGGGTTGAACCCCGCGCTACGATTTAATTAAAACGCGCATCGCGATCGGCGGTCAGATCGTACAGCTGGTACTTACGGCCCAGCATCTGACCACCGTCACGCGTCAGCGGCACCCAGTTCACCTGCGCACGGCCACGGGTTGGCGTGACGGTAAACAGATCCATCGGAATCGAAATATAGAAACCTTTGGTGAAATCCCCTTCGCCATACGCTTCGGCTGACACGTTGGTTTTGGTGGCGTAGAAGCCGACCATCACGCCGCTGTCAAAGCGCTTCGACACATCCAGCGTGACCCCTTTGTCCTTCGCCAGATATTCACCGACGCTGGCTTTCACCAGCACATCCTGCATGAACCACGGACGCCAGTAAGCGGTAAGGTGCCCGGTCGGCGCCTTATAGTCGGTGAACTGCATCATGTTGTCCCAGTCACGCTGCTTCACGTAGTTCGCATCGAGACCGAAAGCCCAGTTGCTGTCCACCGGGCGATACAACAGCTCGCCGCCCACGCCGCCATACATGGTTTCCAGATAGCCACCGTACACCTGGCCGTAGAAGCCATTGCCGAGATAGCGCATGTAGTTGGCCTGCAGATCATTCACGTAAACGTTGTTCTCCACGTAGTCGCGAATGTGGGTGCGCACGCGCGGCAGCGTCGAGTCGGCTGGCGCGCCGTTGTAGTTGAACTTGTCATAGTTGTTGGCGATGTTGCCAAACAGGCTGCCGCCAATCAGCCAGTGATCGGTCAGCCAGTAATCGACATTGCCCATTACGCCGAGCTGATACATGTAGAAGCTTTCCGGACCGCCGACCGACTGGTTCAGCACCGGCGACAGGCTGTAGTTGAGGCGATCCTTACGGATGAAATAGCCCTGTTCGGTGGTGCCCGGATCGATCGGTTCTTCACGCGTCTGCTGCAGCGGCTGCTCGTGGCCGAGCGGATAGCCGCGCAGTTCGTTATTCAGGCTGACCACATCGGTGCGCGTGGTGACCTGCGGCATGTTAAAGCGCGACTCGGTGACTTCAATCGTATCAATGCCAGCCGGCAGATTGTTCATGATAATGCGGTTAGCGCGGTCAACGCCTTCGCGCGTGTCGCGATATTTAGTCTGCTCACCGGAAACGTATAGCGTGCGGCCTTTGGTCTGGATGCGCGGACCATCCAGTCCGGCATTGTATTTCAGATCGGTAAGCTGATTAGCGACCACCGTCGGCTGCAGCAGATCGCCCTGCGGCTGTGGCTGATAAGCCGGTTTTGCGCTATCAAGGTGCGACTGGTGTAACGAATTAAAGTTGGTGCGCACGGTCACGCCAAACATAAAAGTATTGCCGCGCTCGTAGCTGGCGTTGATATCCGCCCAGTCGGTAAGGCGATAGATTGCGCCAACGTTGACCTTACTGCGCTGCTCCAGCCGGCCGGCAAAATCGTCCTGATAATCGTTGCCTTCATACTCCAGCTTGAGACGCAGCGGCTGCCACGGCGTCTGGTATTCGATGCCACCAAACAGTGCCGCTGGACCGTGGAACATCTGCGAGCCGTTAATGGAACCCGCCGAACCGCCGCCGGTGCGGCTGCAGAAGCTATCGCTGTAGGAGCAGAACGGGTTTTTGATGGTGCCGCTGTTGCCGAGATAGCCCCAGCCCAGCCCGAGACTGAAATCAAACGGTCCCCAGGCTTTACTCGCCACCAGATATTCACTGTCGAACAGGCCGGTACCGCCCAAATCGCGCGAACCGACCGCCACTTCCGGCAGCCAGAAGCTCTCCTGCCACAGGCGCAGTTTCAGGTCGAAGGCTTTGTCTTTATAGCTCTGGTTACCGCTGAAGCCTTCCACCGCACTGTAGCGGCGGGTGCGTACGTCGGTATAGCGCACCGTGGTTTCCAGCCATGGGAACAGCTGCAATGACGCAGAATAGTAGCGATATTGATCATTATCGCGGAAGTTCAGGCTAAATTCGCCCTCTTTTGCCATGCGCGCAGTCGGCGTTTGCATCAGGCCCACGCCGCCAAAATCAGATTGTGAAGGACCGACCGGTTCCGGCCAGGTTTCCGCCTGCACCTGGCATGCGGCGGCGACAGAAGCAGCCAACAGGCTGAGGAGTAATTGTTTTTTCATCAGTCTGGCATCCGGTGAGTCAGAACGGAAAGCATGCGCGCATTCAAATCAGGCTGGCCCCAGGGCAGGCTCCATGTGGAAAAGCCCAGCCAGATGGTGCTGCCAGGCTCAACTTCAACATGCCGCTGATTCCAGTAAGCGATCGGCACCTGCTGCGTCTCACCTGACGGCGCAATCACCGTGGCCACGCTGCGCTCGGCACCCGATAAACGCGCATGCGGCGCGAGGTAGTCACGCACCGTGCGTCCTGGCTGCCAGCTCTCACTGCCGGGATGGCTGAGTGCGCCCATCACCCGTACCTGCGTCGGCGCTGCCACGATGTACAGGTCGTAGCTGCCCTGCAGTTTACGGTTGGCTTCCGGACGCAGCCGCACCCAGTCGGGATCGAGCGAAGTAAACTGGCGCCCGGTAACCTGCAGGGCGCTGAGCTGCTGAATTACGCTGCCGATGGTTGCGGCCAGTGAAGTACCGCTGTCGGCCTGCCAGGCGCGCAGATCCGCCAGCAGCTGAGCGTGCTGCTGCTGCGCCACGGCGGTCGCACCGCGTTCGGCAATCACCGTGCCCGGCCACCAGCTGTGCAGCGCCGGGTTCGTTACCAGTTCACTCAGGGTGCTGGCATGATCGATCTGAAAACTGCGCTGATCGTGCGCAGGGTGTACCGTCACCTGGCTATCCGCCAGCGCGTGGCTGGCCGCCGTGAGGGCGAGTGCCGCCAGCAAAGAATTGATTTTTTTCATGATTTCGCCGGCTTCAGAAGAGTGGTTGCAATCGGGAACTGGTCAGCCGCCAGCATCTGCTGCGCCTGCAGCACCGTACCGTCGCGGTTATCGATCCAGAAGGTGTTCTGCCAGCTGACGCCGGGGCTCTCCATCTCTACCGTTTCGTGCCAGACGCGGCAGGGCACCCGCTCGCCGGCGAGGTTCAGCACTTCATCGTCGCCGCGCTGAAAGGTGGAGTGGGCGGTGGCGGCGCGCACGTTGTCCTGCTCGCGCCACTGCACGACGCGCGTCCACTGCGCGCCATTTTGCAGCCGCAGCCCATCGGCCAGCGGATCCTGCGCCAGGTTACTGACGGCCTGCAGGTTGTCGCGCAGGCCGAGGGTTTTCACCAGGCGGCCGTGCTGCATCACCAGCATGGCTTTATCCTGGGTTACCCATTTCTGCTGGCCGTTTTCCAGGTAGCCCAACACCACAAAGATGCGCGGACCGTTATCGACGCGCGCATACAGGCTGGCATAGGGCAGAGTAGCGATTTGTTCATCGCTGACGGTGACATCGTCCGGACCGCTGATGGCGAGCATCACGGTCTGTTCGAGGCCTTTTTGCGTTTGTGTGCAAGCCTGCAGCAACAGGCAAAGAAGCAGCAAAGAGAGTCGGCGCACTGTGTATCCCTGTCTCAATAGAGGCAAAAAACAAAAAATAACCACACGACTGTGTGGTTATGTTTAAAGGTGCTACATCAACGAGTGGTGCTCGTTGTGGTAGTGGTTGTTGTACCGGTATTTGCACCGTCGCCACCGCCAGCAGCGGCAACGCCGAGACCCACTAACGCACCGAGTGCGCCGATACCCACAGCGGTGGTCGCACCGGTCGAGATTGCTCCCGCCTGCGCGCCTGCTGCAGCACCGGCTTCTTCCGGTGCGGCAATCGCAGCGGAAGAAACGGCAACGTAAAGTAAGGCTGCACCGGCAACCATCAGTTTTTTCATAACAACGTTTCCTGCATCTTGATAAAACGTGAATGAAGGATATTACCCGTCATACCGTACGCTGCCGTCCGATGGCCGCTGGGCCGCATGCAGCTGGCTAACCGTGGTCAGCGCGCAATAATGTTTCCCGGGCCGCCGGGCGACAGCGGGGAAGTATTCAGGGCAGCCTTGAAGGCGCGTTCAGTATAGGGCAACAAATTACCAGAGTTCAGCGCCAGAAAAAGAGGGGGATTAAGCAGGACATTTCTGGTGATAAATAAGGCGAATTGGCGTTAGCTGCTTTTTTTAATTGCGCTTTTTTCGCTGGCTGGAATATTTGCGCAGGACGTTATAGCACAGCAGCATTTTTCACTTTTGCATTAAAAAATGGCACGGAATAGGAATAATCAGATTTTCCTGAAAGCAGTTAAATAGAAAGGAAAAATTAATCAGTCACTTAGGTAAGCATGGCGGCAAAATCAGATCCATTTTTTACCCAATGAACCGGCTGGCAATCCTGGCATCTTCCGATTTTCCTTAGGGCATTTTAAGAATTTTCTAACCGCAGCGCAGCAGTGAAACCGGCTTATTTCAGCGGGATCGGTAAATCGGGGCAGAAAAAAGGCGGCAGGAGCTGCCGCCTGATGAACCTGAGTGGTGAATTAACGCCAGGATTTATAGCGATTAATTAAGCCATTGGTGGAGCTATCGTGGCTGTTAATTGGCGCGTCATTTTCCAGCTCCGGCAGAATACGGTTAGCCAGCTGTTTGCCGAGCTCAACGCCCCACTGATCAAAGGTGAAGATGTTGAGGATCGCGCCCTGAGTGAAGATCTTGTGCTCATACAGCGCAATCAGCGCGCCGAGGCTGAACGGGGTGATTTCACGCAGCAGAATCGAGTTGGTCGGACGGTTACCTTCAAACACCTTGAACGGCACGATATGCGCGACGGACTCCGCTGATTTCCCGGCATCGGTAAACTCTTTCTCTACCACGTCACGGGCTTTACCAAACGCCAGCGCTTCGGTCTGCGCAAAGAAGTTGGAAAGCAGCTTCTGGTGGTGATCGGCCAGCGCATTGTGGGTCTGCGCCGGCGCAATGAAGTCGCATGGAATCAGCTTGGTACCCTGATGAATCAGCTGATAAAACGCGTGCTGTCCGTTGGTGCCGGGCTCACCCCAGATAATCGGGCCGGTCTGGTAATCCACCGGATTGCCGTCGCGGTCGACGTACTTACCGTTGGACTCCATGTTGCCCTGCTGGAAGTAAGCGGCAAACCGGTGCATGTACTGGTCGTACGGCAGAATTGCTTCGGTTTCGGCACCGAAGAAGTTGTTGTACCAGATACCAATCAGCGCCAGCAGCACCGGCAGGTTTTGCTCCGCTGGCGTGTTCGCGAAGTGCTGGTCCATGGCGTGCGCGCCGCTCAGCAGCTGTTCGAAGTTTTCGAAGCCGATGGACAGGATGATCGACAGACCAATCGCGGACCACAGTGAGTAGCGGCCGCCGACCCAGTCCCAGAACTCGAACATGTTGGCGGTATCAATACCAAACTCGCCGACCGCTTTCGCGTTGGTTGAGAGCGCGGCAAAGTGCTTCGCCACGTGCTGCTGATCGCCGGCGGTGTTCAGGAACCAGTCGCGCGCGCTGTGGGCGTTGGTCATGGTTTCCTGCGTAGTAAAGGTTTTCGACGCCACGAGGAACAGCGTGGTTTCCGGGTTAAGCGGTTTCAGCGTTTCGGCAATGTGCGTGCCATCAACGTTGGAAACAAAATGCATGTTGAGGTGGTTTTTATACGGACGCAGCGCTTCGGTCACCATGAACGGGCCGAGGTCTGAACCGCCGATACCGATGTTCACCACATCTGTAATCGGCTTGCCGGTGTAGCCTTTCCACTCGCCGCTGATGATGCGTTCTGAGAAGGCTTTCATCTTCGCCAGCACCGCGTTCACTTCCGGCATTACATCTTTGCCATCCACGAGGATTGGTGTGTTGCTGCGGTTGCGCAGGGCCACGTGCAGCACGGCGCGATCTTCGGTGCGGTTAATCTTCTCACCGGAGAACATGGATTTGATGGCGCCCGCCAGATCGGTCTCTTTCGCCAGCGCCTGGAGTTTGTCGAGGGTTTCCTGGGTGATGCGGTTTTTTGAGAAATCCACCAGCATCTGATCATCAAAGGTGGCAGAGAATTTCGCAAAACGATCGGCATCCTGCGCAAACAGGTCGGCAATCTCTACCGATTTCATCTGATCAAAATGCTGCTGCAGCGCTTTCCAGGCTGCGGTTTGTGTCGGATTGATATTTTTCATGGCAACACTCTTGTTGATATAAGAACCGTCATTCCATCCGGGCGCATCCTGTCTGGCCCGGCATGCTGAGCATTTGTTACGGCTTGCACGCGTTTCAGTATGACCACAGTTGCAACTGAAAGGAAAAAATTTGTGACGCCAGCCGCAGCGTTTCAGGTAAATCCGGCGGCGATTGTCGGCCGGTTCGCCGCGCATTACTCTGCGCGGCATCAGCAAAACACCGGTTTTTTCGCACCGCTGACTACTTTATGCGGCTGGCGGCTTCCGGGTTTGTTTAGCAATGCGCTGCATAAGTGTAAAAATGAATTTTCCCGGCGCCGCAAGGCTGGACAGCGGAACAATTAATCAGTATTTTGTGCGCGCGACTTGCACCTCCGGGTGCAAGCCAGAAGAGGCGCGTCGCCCAGGCAGTGTGTTTGAGGATCCGTATCCAGCGAGAACACATCAGGGGGTGCGACGCCGAGGTGGTGCAACACGCGGAGTGTTGTGCTGTCGGCTGCAGGGGCTGAATCCTCTGGGTTGTCACCAGAAGCGTCCGCAGTCGGACGTTTCGCAAGGTGAAGTGCTTTTGGTGACTCATCTCCTGATCTTGTCTGTCCAATTCTGCTCTTCTCTTGTGCCAAGGCTGTTACCCGATCTTCTCTTCCGCGAATGGGAGGAGATAACCTGACACGAGGTTTTGTTACATGTCTCAATCGTTGATCGTGGCAAAATTTGGCGGCACCAGCGTTGCCGATTTCGATGCCATGAACCGCAGCGCGGACGTCGTGCTGTCTGATGCCAATACCCGTCTGGTGGTGCTCTCTGCCTCGGCGGGCGTGACTAACCTGCTGGTTTCGCTGGCTGAAGGCCAGGAACTCGAGCAGCGCGCTTATCTGCTGGATCAAATCCGCACCATTCAATATGCCATCATCGATCGCCTGCAGTCGCCGGACGTCATCCGTCAGGAGATTGATCGCATGCTGGAGAACATCATCATGCTGGCGGAAGCGGCGGCATTAGCCCGTTCGACCGCGCTGACCGATGAGCTGGTGAGCCACGGCGAACTGATGTCGAGCCTGCTGTTTGTGGAGATTCTGCGCGAGCGCCAGGTGAATGCCGAGTGGTTTGACGTACGCAAAGTGATGCGCACCAGCGACCGTTTTGGCCGCGCCGAGCCGGATGTGGCCGAGCTGAAAACGCTGGCAGCGGCTCAGCTGCAGCCGCGCACCGCAGAAGCGCTGGTGATCACGCAGGGCTTCATCGGCAGCGAAGGCAAAGGCCGCACCACCACGCTGGGCCGTGGCGGCAGCGATTACACCGCTGCGCTGCTCGGCGAAGCGCTGCAGGCGACGCGTGTGGATATCTGGACCGACGTGGCGGGCATCTACACCACTGACCCGCGTGTGGTGCCGCAGGCGAAACGCATCGAAGAGATCACCTTTGAAGAAGCGGCGGAGATGGCAATCTTCGGCGCGAAAGTGCTGCATCCGGCGACGCTGCTGCCGGCGGTGCGCAGTGATATTCCGGTGTTTGTCGGCTCCAGTAAAGATCCGGCGGCGGGCGGCACGCGCGTCTGCAACGAGACTAAAAATCCGCCGCTGTTCCGCGCGCTGGCACTGCGGCGCAAACAGACGCTGCTGACGCTGCACAGCCTGAACATGCTGCACGCGCACGGCTTCCTGGCGGAAGTGTTTGCTATCCTGGCGCGCCACAGTATTTCGGTTGATCTGGTTACCACCTCGGAAGTGAGCGTGGCGCTGACGCTGGATACCACCGGTTCAACCAGCACCGCCGACAGTCTGCTGACCCAGGCGCTGCTGACCGAGCTCTCTTCCCTGTGCCGGGTGGAAGTGGAAGAGAATCTGGCGCTGGTGGCGATCATCGGCAACAACCTGTCGAAAGCCTGCGGCGTCGGCAAAGAGGTGTTCGGCGCGCTGGAGCCGTTTAACCTGCGCATGATTTGCTACGGCGCAAGCAGCTACAACCTGTGCTTCCTGGTGCCAACGCCGGATGCGGAAGAGGTGGTGCGCGCGCTGCATAAGAATCTGTTCGAATCTTAATTGACGCGTAAGTTACCTGAAGCCGGACAATGTCCGGCTTTTTTTATCTCTGCCGTTCAGCCTGACGCTATTTCGGACAAATGCCAGCGGAATGCCCGTGTCTGCCCGGCGATCTTTAGCAGCCGATAGGCATTTTCTGTCGTCGGCCACGCTTATGATAATGAAATGTTATGATCCGGCGCAGGTCGCTGCGGTCGTTCCCCGCGCGCCTTTTCATCTGTGGCAAAAACCAATTAAGTAAAACGCTAAGGACATTTCTTCATGCTCGCCAAACTCACCCGCCTTTTTCCGCTCTGGGCCGTGCTGCTGTCCGTTGCAGCCTATTATTCGCCGTCCACCTTCCTCGGCATCGGGCCGTGGGTAACCTACCTGCTGATGCTGATCATGTTCGGCATGGGCGTGACGCTCAACATTGACGATTTTAAACGCGTGCTGGTACGTCCGGCACCGGTGATTGCCGGCACGTTCCTGCACTATCTGGTAATGCCGCTGGCGGCCTGGGCGCTGGCGAAACTGTTCCAGATGCCGCCGGATCTGGCCGCAGGGATGATTCTGGTCGGCAGCGTGGCCAGCGGGACAGCCTCGAACGTGATGATTTATCTGGCGAAGGGCGATGTGGCGCTGTCGGTGACCATCTCGTCGGTTTCGGCGCTGGTGGGCGTGTTCGCGACGCCGTTGCTGACGCGCTTCTACGTAGATACCCACATTCAGGTCGATGTGGTGGGCATGCTGCTCAGCATCGTCAAAATCGTGGTGATCCCGATTGGGATTGGCCTGATTATTCACCACTCCATGAACAGCGTGGTGCGCCGCGTTGAGCCGTATCTGCCGGCGTTTTCGATGGTGTGTATTCTGCTGATCATTAGCGCGGTGGTCGCCGGTAGCCAGGGCTTTATCGGCTCGGTAGGGCTGATGGTGATCGCGGCGGTGATCCTGCACAACGCCATTGGGCTGCTCGGCGGCTACTGGGGTGGCAAGCTGTTTGGCTTTGACGAATCCACCTGCCGCACGCTGGCGCTGGAAGTCGGTATGCAGAACTCCGGACTGGCGGCCACGCTAGGCAAACTGTACTTCTCACCGCTGGCCGCACTGCCCGGCGCACTGTTCTCGGTGTGGCACAACCTCTCCGGTTCGCTGCTGGCGGGTTACTGGTCGGGTAAAACGATTGAGAAGAAGCAGAAATAACGGGGCATGCGTACCGGTGGTCATCAATGGCGATCGGTTACTCACCATCGACCTGTTGATGCCGGTGCGCATAAATGCGCACCCTACAAAAAACACGCGATAACCTTGCAGAGGGCGCAATAAATGCGCCCTCTGCAAAAACGCGCAATAACCTTGTAGGGTCGCCATTCATGGCGACCGCAAACACTCAACGGGCAGCGTGGCGTCATAAATAGTCATTCAAAAATATTCCACTGGCGCACTAATCCTCACCTCATATAAATATGCAAGCACCAGGAACCCCTACACGGGCCAGCCCGATTTATTCTTTTTTTACTGATGCAGG
>NZ_JASEWO010000006.1:0-53138 GCF_030024295.1 Pantoea sp. Pa-EAmG | reverse complement strand
ACGATATCTTCGCACACTACTCCACGATTCAGATGGAGGGATACAGAACGCTGAAAGCGGGCCAGCACGTTCAGTTCGATGTCCATGAAGGGCCGAAAGGCAACCATGCCAGTCTGATTGTGCCCTGTGAAGCATCGTCACTCTCCTGACGGGCGCGCGTCTGCTCTCATTCTGACCACTCCCGAAAAAAAATGCCAGCCACAGACGCTGGCATTTTTCTTTGGCGTCCCGCGTCAGTGTTACTCTGCCCGACCGCGCGCCAGCCTCATCACGCGGCCAAACAGCTGATCGAGCAACGGCGGAATCGCCTGCGGCCCGCGTTCGGCCGCTGCCATCGCCACCGCAATCGCCAGTTCCGGCTTCGAGCTATGATGAATGGCTTTGGTAATAATACGCCGCGCGTTCATCGGCACGTTTAACGGCAGGTGCGCCATCTGGTGATAGACATCACTAAAGCCCTGCTTATAAAGGAAGTGTTCGATGTCGGGCGCCGGGAACTGCGTGAGATGGTCGCTCTCCTGCTCATGCGGCTGTAGCTGGCTGCGCGCAGTGGCGGCATATTTTTTCCCGGCCTCGTCGCCGTCAGTCAGCACGTGCCAGGCAATGCCCATGCGGCGCGCATATTTCAGCAGCGGCTTAAGCCCGGACTGCGCAAACTCAATCACCTTCACGCCTTCCGCGGCAAAATGGTAGCCGCGCTGCCGCGCCAGCTCATTGATGATCCACACTTCGGTTTCACCCTCTACCAGCAACCAGCAGCGGGCAAACAGCGCCGACGGCCGGTTAACACGGATGTGAAAGCCGATACGACGCGCCTCTTCGGCACTTAATCCTTCCGGCCCGATACGCCACGCCGCCACGCGATCGGGCTCGCGCACCAGTCGGCAGATTTGCTCCAGCGCCACCTGTGACAGCAGCTCGCCGGAGTTAGTGGTGGCGATTTTTTGCAGCGGCATCAGCGCCAGCAGATTCCACGCTACCGACAGCATGATGGGATGCAGCCGCGTTTCCGGATCCTCCACCAGCAGCAAGGGGCGCGCGCCTGCGGGCAGCGCATCGCTGCCGTGCGCCTGCAGCAGGAGCGAGAACATGCGCAGCAGAATCACCTGGCGACTGCGCGATTCGGTACCGGCGATCAGCTGATTGAGCTGATCGAGCGAACGCCAGCCCTGACTGCCGTCACGCAACTCCGGCGCAACCCGTGCGGCGCCCGTGTCCGGTTGCTGGACCAGAAAATAGTGCGCCATCAGCTGCTGCATGGTATGCAATCCCTGGCGCAACAGCTCGTCGCTCAGGGTTTGCGGCCGCGCCACCAGATCGCGCGTCAGGCTATGCATCTCCTGCGCCAGCGCGCTCAGCGTATCAGCGCGCCGCTGGGTGTCGTTGTCGCTATGGCGCGACCGCCGGCCAAAGCGCGCATCACGCAGGCGCAGCACCGGATAGTACGCGCGCAACTGCGCCAGCGCGGCGTCGGTGCCCGCCAGCGGCAGCACCTCGCCACGCGCGTCAATAAAGCGCCAGCGGGTTTTGACTTCGTTACCCTGGCGCGTCGCCAGCGTACTGAAGCGCAGGTAGCGCCCCGCGTCATCCTGCTGCCAGAACGGCGCAAACAGCGTTTCATGCTCATCGCCCTGCGCGCGAAAGCGAAACACCAGCTGCAACTTATGTAGGCGTGCTTCCACCTCACCGGGCGGAAAATGGAAGTCCTGTTCGGTGAACATATAGGGCTCAGCGGCCGGTGCCAGCAGCAGCGTTAGCGCATCCAGCAAACTGGATTTACCCCACGCGTTTTCCCCAATCAACAGGTTGGTGTCGGTCAGCGGCAGCGATAACCGGTTAATGCCGCGAAAGCCGTGTATATCGATATGTTCCAGAATCATCGCGCAGTCCCTCCGTGCTTTGCCAGAGCATGGTCCGCCGCGCTGCGTTGGTCAAGTCGGCAGCGGGAGAAAAGGTTTACACTTCAGGCGTTTTCCATTAGCGTGGCGTCTCGCAAAAAAGGACGTCATTTTCCATGTATACCGGACTGCTTATCATTCTGGTGCCGCTGATGGTGGGCTATTTGCTGCCGTGGCATCAGCCTGCGCTGTTGCAGCGCGTTAACCGCCTGCTGAGTTTGCTGATTTACGCCATTCTGTTTTTTATGGGTACCAGCCTCGCCTTTCTCGACAATCTCGGCACCAACTTACTGATCGTGTTTAAAACCGCGCTGATTGCCGCGGGCGCCATTCTGAGCTGCTCGCTGCTGGCGCTGTGGCTGCTGGATCGCCGCTGGCCGTGGCGGCAGCAGCATCGCCAGCAGAATCTGCCGTCGCGCTGGCACATGGTGCTGGAGTCACTCAAGCTGTGTGTGGCGGTGCTGGCCGGTTTCCTGCTGGGATTAACCCAATGGGCGCCGCTGCGCCATGCCTCCACCCTGAGCGAAATTGCGCTGGTGGTGCTGCTATTCCTGGTTGGCGTGCAGCTGCGCGGCAGCGGCATGACGCTGCGCCAGATCACCCTGAACCGGCGTGGCATGACGGTAGCGCTGGTATCCCTGTGCGGCTCGCTGGGCGGCGGCGTGCTGGCGGCGTGGCTGCTCGGCGTTTCGCTGTCAACCGGACTGGCGCTGGCCAGCGGCTTCGGCTGGTATTCACTGTCCGGCATTCTGATGACCGAAGCGTACGGCCCGGTGATGGGCAGCGCCGCCTTCTTTAACGATCTGCTGCGCGAGCTGGCTGCGGTGCTGCTGATTCCGGTGCTGGTCAACCGCTACCGCAGTATGGCACTTGGGCTGAGCGGTGCCACGTCGATGGATTTCACCCTGCCGATTCTGCAGCGTGCCGGCGGAATGGAGATTGTGCCTGCGGCCATCGTGCACGGTTTTATCATGAACCTGCTGGCACCTATCCTCATCGCCCTGTTTTCCGCCTGACGCGCAGCGCATTTTTTCACGCCCGCTGCGCTGCGGCTTCGTCTACGCTTTCTCTCTGACACGTTTTTTGCCATCCGACTGGATGGCCGACACCAGAAAGGAGCGAACGATGAAGCAAACAGTGGCGGCCCTGCTGGCCAAAACGCTGGAGAGCGCCGGCGTAAAACGCATTTGGGGCGTAACCGGTGACTCCCTCAACGGGCTGAACGACAGCCTCAACCGCATGGGCACCATTGAATGGATGCCAACGCGCCATGAAGAAGTGGCCGCTTTTGCCGCCGGGGCGGAAGCACAAATCAGCGGTGAGCTGGCGGTGTGCGCCGGCTCCTGCGGCCCTGGCAACCTGCATCTGATCAACGGCCTGTTTGACTGCCATCGCAACCATGTTCCGGTGCTGGCGATTGCCGCGCACATTCCTTCCAGCGAAATCGGCAGCGGCTATTTTCAGGAAACCCATCCGCAGGAGTTATTCCGCGAGTGCAGCCATTACTGCGAGCTGGTCTCCAATCCGGAACAGCTGCCGCAGGTGCTCGGCATTGCGATGCGTAAAGCCATCCTCAATCGCGGCGTGTCGGTGATTGTGCTGCCGGGTGACGTGGCGCTGCAGGCGGCGCCGGAGAATGCGCGCAGCGAATGGTATCCGCCGCAGCTGCCGCAGGTGGTGCCGTCGGTCAGTGAACTGACGCGCCTCGCAGAAACGCTCAATGAAGCGAAAAATATCACCCTGATGTGCGGCAGCGGCTGCGCCGGTGCCCATGCGGAAGTGGTAAAGCTGGCCGAAACGCTGAAAGCACCCGTGGTACACGCCATGCGCGGCAAAGAGCACCTCGAGTACGACAACCCGTATGATGTCGGCATGACCGGGCTGATCGGCTTCTCATCCGGCTATCACGCCATGATGAACGCCGACACGCTGGTGCTGCTCGGCACCCAGTTCCCTTATCGCCCGTTCTACCCGGCGGACGCGCGCATTATTCAGATTGATATCAATCCGGCCAGCCTCGGCGCGCACAGTCACGTCGACATGGCGCTGGTGGGTGACATCAAAGCCACGCTGCAGGCGCTGCAGCCGCAGCTCACCAGCCACAGCGACCGTCATCACCTCGATCGCGCACTGGAGCACTACGCGGATGCGCGCAAAGGGCTGGACGATCTGGCGACCGCCAACGATAAGCAGGCGATTCACCCGCAGTATCTGGCCCAGCAGATCAGCCACTATGCGGCCGATGACGCTATCTTTACCTGTGATGTCGGCACGCCAACGGTGTGGGCAGCGCGCTATCTGAAAATGAACGGCAAGCGCCGTCTGCTCGGCTCGTTTAACCACGGTTCGATGGCCAACGCCATGCCGCAGGCGCTTGGCGCACAGGCCATTGATAAACAGCGTCAGGTGGTTGCGCTGTGCGGCGATGGCGGCTTCAGCATGCTGATGGGCGATTTCATCTCGCTGGCGCAGCTTAAGCTGCCGGTGAAGCTGGTGATCTTCAATAACAGCGTGCTGGGCTTTGTGGCAATGGAGATGAAAGCCGGTGGCTATCTCACCGACGGCACCGATCTGGAGAACCCGGACTTCGCCGCCATCGCCACCGCCTGCGGCATCAAAGGGATCCGCGTGGAAAAAGCCTCGGAGCTCGATGGCGCGCTGCAACAGGCGTTCGCCCATGACGGTCCGGTGCTGGTGGACGTGATCACCGCCAAGGAAGAACTGTCGATGCCACCGCAAATCAAAGCCGAGCAGGCTAAAGGTTTCAGCCTGTATATGCTGCGCGCGATCCTGAATGGCCGCGGTGATGAAATCGTCGAGCTGGCGAAAACCAACTGGCTGCGGTAAAACGAAGAGACTTGCCGGATTAATCATCATGCGGGCGCTTAGCCCGCTTTTTTATGTCAGGAGAGCAACGTGATCGATTTACGCAGTGATACCGTGACCCGCCCGAGTGCCGCGATGCTGGATGCGATGATGGCGGCCGAAACCGGCGATGATGTCTATCGCGATGATCCCACCGTCAATGCGCTGGAGGCTGAAGCGGCGCGCCTGAGCGGTAAAGCGGCTGCGCTGTTCTTCCCTACCGGCACCCAGGCCAATCTGGTGGCGCTGCTGTGCCACTGCCAGCGCGGCGATGAGTACATCGTCGGCCAGCAGGCGCACAACTACAAATATGAGGCTGGCGGTGCCGCAGTGCTCGGCAGCATCCAGCCGCAGCCGATCCTCGCGGCTGCCGACGGCACGCTGCCGCTGCACGACGTGGCGGCCGCCATCAAGCCGGACGACATGCATTTTGCCCGCACCCGCCTGCTGAGCCTGGAAAATACCCATCACGGCAAAGTACTGCCGCTAAGCTACCTTGAACAGGCGTGGCAATTTACCCGCGAGCGCCAGCTGGCGCTGCACATTGACGGCGCGCGCATCTTTAATGCCGTGGTGGCGCAGGGTGTGCAGCTGATCGATATCGCCCGCTACTGCGATAGCCTGACCATCTGCCTGTCGAAAGGACTGGGCACGCCGGTTGGCTCCCTGCTGTGTGGTGATGAAGCTTATATCGAGCAGGCGCGGCGCTGGCGCAAAATGACCGGCGGCGGCATGCGCCAGGCCGGCATTCTGGCGGCTGCCGGTCTCTACGCGCTGCAGCACAACGTGGCGCGTCTGCAGGAGGATCATGACAACGCCGCGTGGCTCGGCGCACAGCTCAGCGCTATTGGTGTGGAAGTGGTGAGCCAGCACACTAACATGCTGTTCGTGAAAGTGCCGGCGGAGCAGGTGGCACCGCTACAGCGCTGGATGCAGGCGGGCGACGTGCTGCTCAGCGTAGGTCCGCAGACCCGCATCGTTACCCATCTGGATGTCAGCCGCCAGCAATTACAGCAGCTGGTGGCGCGCTGGCAGGCCTTTCTCCAGCCGTAACGCCGCAACGCGCGGCTACTGTGCCGCGCCGTATTTCGCCAGCAGCGCACGGGCGATGGCCAGCGTCTCGGCATCGGCTTCGCCACGGTAATCACGCGGGCGGAAATGCATCTGAAACGCCGCAATCAGTTTGCGCTGCATCTGCGGCGTTGGCGCAGCGGCAACGTCATAACCATAGCGCTGCAGCGCAGCCAGAAGCGTTGCAGCCTCGACCGGGGCATCTGGCGGCTGGTTAGCCAGATAGCGCTGTACCGTGGCGGCATCCGGCCACGCTCCCAGCCCCTGCCGGGCCAGCTGTTGCCACGGAAACAGCGGACCGGGATCCTGCTTGCGCTGCGGCGCGATATCACTGTGCCCGACAATATTTTCCGGACTGATGCCGTAACGCTGGCTGATATCGCGCACCAGCGCGGTCAGGGTAGCGATTTGCGCGGCGGTGAACGGCTGCCACTGCCGGCCGGTCAGCGTGCGGCGATAGCCGTCATTGACGATTTCGATGCCAATTGAGGTGTCATTAATGCGCGTTGCACCGCGCCAGAAGCTCGGTCCGGCATGCCACGCCAGCTGGTTTTCAGGCACCAGTTGCCAGATCACCCCGGCGCCGTTTTTCTGCGGCGGCTGCTGCGGAATCAGATAGTGCGCGCTGACGTTGCGGTCCGTCAGGGTCGCCAGCGACGAGGGGAAGTCCTCCGCCGTGTAGTGGATTACCACCACTTTGATGCGCGGTCGGGCCCCCTGCGCCGGGTGCGCGCTATCGACCCAATAGCCGTTGCGCGCTTCCAGCGTCGACTGGCAGGCGCTGAGCAGCAGCGCCATCGCCAGCAGTAACACCGCTCGCATTAGCGCACGATCACCGCAGTACCGGTAACGCTCACCATCAGCATGCTGCTGTCTTTGCCCACGGTTTCGTAGTCAATATCAATGCCAACCACCGCATTGGCGCCCAGCGCTTTCGCCTGTTCTTCCAGCTCTTCGAAGGCGATCTGCCGCGCTTTGCGCAGCTCTTTCTCATAGGCACCGGAGCGGCCGCCGACGATATCGCGGATGCCGGCAAAGAAGTCGCGGAAAATGTTGGCACCGAGAATCGCTTCGCCGGTCACAACGCCGCAATATTCAGTGATGCTGTGCCCTTCCAGGGTTGGCGTAGTCGAAAATTTCATCGTTCTCTCCTGTGGTGATTCATGAGGCGATAGCTCGTACGGCGTAAAAGCACGGCTATACTCTATGCTAAAAATGGCGCTTTGCCAGTGAACAATAAGGAAATCGAGATGAGAAACAAAGCCTTTGCGCTGCTTGTTCCCGCTGCATTGCTGCTGAGTGCCTGTACCACCGTTGAGCCGGTGATCAAGGACAACGGGCCGCGTACCGCACCCTGCGTTGATGGCGGTCCGGACAGCGTGGCGCAGCAGTTCTACGATTTACGTGTCAGCCAGCCAACTCAGGGATTGCCGGACAGCACCACGCTGGCAAAATATCGCCCGTACCTGAGCGACAACCTGTATCAGAAACTGCTGCATGCCAGCAGCCAGAGCAACCCACCGGCAGCGTGGCGCCAGGGCGATCTGTTCTCCAGCCTGGCACAGGGACCCACCGCCGCTGACGTGGCCAGCGCCTCCAGCATTCCTAACCGCGACGCGCGTAACATCCCGCTGCGCGTGACGCTGAGCCGCGGCGATAAAAGCTGGCGCGATGAAGTGCTGATGATCCACGAAGGCACCTGCTGGGTGGTGGATGATGTGCGCTACGTCGGCGACTGGCCACACGCCGGTGGCGGCTCGCTCAGCCAGCTGCTGGAAGAGAAAAAATAGTCGCGCATTTTTTCCGCACTCAGCCGCAACCATTAGCGCGCCGCACCATTGCGGCGCCGCTAAGTTTCCGCGCAATAGCCAACGCTTACCCGTCAGCCCCTTTCCCCGCTGCCCTGCCCGATTTTGTGCTACGCTTTTGCTGTTTAATTGCTCTTTAATAAATTTTAACCCACCTCAATTGCATAACTATTCTGGTGACGTTAAGATTTGCGACACTAATTGCTATTCATTTTTTGCGCATGAGTATTCAACTAAACGCCATCAACTGTTTTTACGGTGCCCATCAGGCGCTGTTCGATATCAACCTGGCCTGCCCGCAGGGCGAAACGCTGGTGTTGCTCGGCCCGAGTGGCGCGGGTAAAAGTTCACTCCTGCGCGTACTCAACCTGCTGGAGCTGCCGCGTTCCGGTAGCCTGCAGATTGCCGGCAACCACTTCGATTTCAGCCAGACGCCGTCCGACAACGCGATTCGCGAACTGCGCCAGAATGTCGGCATGGTGTTCCAGCAGTACAACCTGTGGCCGCACCTCAGCGTGATGCAGAACCTGATTGAAGCACCCTGTCGTGTGCTCGGGCTCAGCAAAGATGCGGCGCGCGCGCGCGCCGATAAACTACTGGAACGCCTGCGTCTGACGCCGTACGCCGATCGTTTTCCCCTGCACCTTTCCGGTGGCCAGCAGCAGCGCGTGGCAATTGCGCGCGCGCTGATGATGGAGCCGCAGGTGTTGCTGTTTGATGAACCGACCGCGGCGCTCGACCCGGAAATCACCGCACAGATCGTCAGCATCATTCGTGAGCTGGCGCAGACGCAGATCACGCAGGTGATTGTCACCCACGAAGTCGAGGTGGCGCGCAAAACCGCCAGCCAGGTGGTGTACATGGAGAACGGTCGCATCATTGAACAGGGCGATGCCAGCCACTTTACACAGCCGCAAACCGACGCGTTTGCTCATTATCTTTCGCACTAAGTCAGGATGCTTCTAATGAAAAAAGTTGTACTTGCTGCACTGCTTGCCAGCCTGAGCCTGAGCGCTTCTGCCGCGCAAACCCTGCGTTTCGCGACCGAGGCGTCTTATCCGCCGTTTGAATTTGTCGACTCCGACAACAAAATCCAGGGCTTTGATGTCGATCTGGCCAATGCGCTGTGCAAAGAGATCGATGCGACCTGCACCTTTACCAACCAGGCCTTCGACAGCCTGATCCCCAGCCTGAAATTCCGCCGTTTTGACGCGGTGATGGCCGGCATGGATATTACGCCAGAGCGTGAAAAGCAGGTGCTGTTCACCAAACCTTACTACGACAACTCCGCGACCTTCATCGCGCAGAAAGGCAAGCTGGCGGACGTTGCGGCGCTGAAAGGCAAGCGTGTGGGCGTGCAGAACGGCACCACGCACCAGAAATACCTCTCTGACAAGCACAGCGACATCACCATCGTGCCTTACGACAGCTACCAGAATGCGGTGCTCGACCTGAAGAATGGCCGTATTGATGCGGTGTTCGGGGATACCGCCGTGGTTAACGAGTGGCTGAAGCAGAACGCCAACCTCGCCGCGCTGGGTGAGAAAGTGACCGACAAAGCCTACTTCGGCACCGGCCTCGGCATCGCCGTGCGTCAGGGCAACAGCGAACTGCAGCAGAAGTTCAACGGCGCGCTGGATAAGATCAAAGCCGACGGCACCTACAAAACCATCTACAACAAATGGTTTCAGCAGTAATTTCTGATGAATGAAATGATTCCACTCGCAAGCGCCGCCGGCATGACCGTCGGCCTTGCCGTTTGTGCCCTGATCGCCGGCCTCGCGCTGGCGATGATTTTTGCTGGCTGGGAATCGCTGCGCTGGAAACCGCTGGCGTGGATCGGTACCGGGCTGGTGACGCTGATTCGCGGCCTGCCGGAAATTCTGGTGGTGCTGTTTATCTATTTCGGTGCCTCGCAGCTGCTGCTGACGCTGTCGGACGGCTTCCAGCTCAATCTGGGCCTGTTCATCCTGCCGGTGCAGATGCAGATTGAGAACTTTGATGTCAGCCCGTTCCTGTGTGGCGTGATTGCGCTGGCGATGCTCTATTCGGCTTACGCCTCTCAGACGCTGCGCGGTGCGCTGAAAGCGGTGCCGTCCGGCCAGTGGGAATCAGGCCAGGCGCTGGGCATGAAAAAGTCAGCGATATTCTTCCGCCTGATTATGCCGCAGATGTGGCGCCATGCGCTGCCCGGACTCGGCAATCAGTGGCTGGTGCTGCTCAAGGATACGGCGCTGGTGTCGCTGATTAGCGTCAACGATCTCATGCTGCAGACCAAAAGCATTGCGACGCGCACCCAGGAGCCGTTTACCTGGTATCTGGTGGCCGCCGCGATCTATTTAGTGATTACGCTATTCAGTCAGGCGGTGCTGCGCCGTATTGAATCACGTACCACGCGTTTTGAGCGGGGGGCCTGACGCATGCTGGCGTATTTACCTGAGCTACTGAAAGGCCTGCATACCAGCCTGACGCTGACGGCCGCCTCACTGGTCGCCGCGCTGCTGCTGGCGCTGCTGTGCACCATTGTGCTGGCGCTGAAGCTGCCGCTGCTCAACTGGCTGGTCAAAGGCTATATCACCCTGTTTACCGGCACGCCGCTGCTGGTGCAGATTTTCCTGATCTATTACGGTCCCGGCCAGTTCCCCAGCATTCAGAACGTGCCGTGGCTCTGGCATTTACTGTCGCAGCCGTGGCTGTGTGCCATGCTGGCGCTGTCGCTTAATAGCGCAGCCTACACCACACAGCTGTTCTACGGCGCGGTGCGCGCCATTCCGGCCGGACAGTGGCAGTCCTGCGCCGCGCTGGGCATGCGCCGCCGCGATACGCTGCGTATTCTGCTGCCGTACGCGTTTAAGCGCGCCCTCTCCTCTTACTCCAACGAAGTGGTGCTGGTGTTCAAGAGTACTTCGCTGGCCTATACCATTACGCTGATGGAAGTGATGGGCCACGGCCAGCTGCTGTATGGCCGCACCTACGACGTCACCGTATATGCTGCCGCCGGTCTGATTTATCTGGTGGTTAACGGCCTGCTGACGCTGCTGATGCGCCTGGTCGAGAAGCGCGCGCTGGCGTTTGAGCGCCGCAACTGATCGTCTGACGCGGCGCGAAGGAAAGCGCCGCGCCCTTCCTCACTGTATTTGATCGCAGCTAAATAAATTTTTAATCATATTTATTGCATACAAATGCATTAACTGGCATCGTGTAAATCGTTTCGCCTCTGGCATGGTTTACAGGAGCCTTATAATGAAAAAATGGATTGTTGCAGCAGTGATGGCAACGCTGGCAATGAATGCTTATGCGGCAGAGAAAATTCGCTTTGCTGCCTCAGCCACCTATCCCCCGTTCGAATCACTCGATCAAAATAACCGGATTGTCGGTTTTGATATCGACCTCGCTAAAGCGCTGTGTCAGCAGATGCAGGCCGAGTGCACTTTCACCAACAATGCCTTTGATAGCCTGATTCCTTCGCTGAAATTCCGTCGCTATGACGCGGTCATTTCCGGCATGGATATCACCGCCGAGCGCAGTAAGCAGGTCGATTTCACCCAGCCCTACTACGCCAATTCGGCAATCGTCATCGCCCACCAAGGTGAATATAGCGATTTTAGCCAGCTGAAAGGCAAACGCATCGGCGTGGAAAACGGCACCACCCATCAGAAATACCTGCTGGAGAAGCATCCTGAAGTAATTGCGGTGGCCTACGACAGCTACCAGAACGCGATTCTTGACCTGAAAAATGGCCGGCTCAACGGCGTATTTGGTGACAGCGCAGTCGTCAATCAGTGGCTGAAGGCCAATACGGATTTGAGCACGGTCGGCGAGCACATTACCGACAGCGACTACTTCGGCACCGGGCTCGGCATTGCGGTGCGCAAGGGCAACAGCGCGCTGCTGCAACAGCTGAACAGCGCGCTGGCGGCGCTGAAAGCCAACGGTCGCTGGCAGCAGATCAATCAGAAGTGGTTCCCGGAATAAGCATTATGGAGTTGCGTGGCGCCGGGCCTGCCAGGTTCTGCACGTCCTCAGCGCAGCCGGGCGCTACGCGATTCCACCCTTACGACGTAGTAATGTCAGCACCTCGAAATGTGCGGTGTGCGGGAACATATCGAACAGCTGCACGCGGCTGATGTCATAGTCGGCCAGGCGGGCAATGTCCTGCGCCATGCTGGCGGGATTGCAGCTGGAATACAGGATGTAGTCCGGCGCCATGCGGCTCAGCCAGGCGCACAGTTCTGCCCCAATACCGCGACGTGGCGGATTGACCAGCACCAGCTGCGGCACGCTCGTATGCCCGGTGGCAAACTGCGTGGAATCCAGCGCGGCAAAACTCACCTGCTCTAACCCCAGCTGCTGCGCCGACTGCTGCGCGCAGGCGATGGCTTCCGCACTGATTTCAATGCCGGTCAGCTGCATCTGCGGCGTGGCGCAGTGCAGGCCAAAGCCGCCAACGCCACAGAACAGATCCCACATGCTGTGCACCGGCAGCTCCGCCACCCAGTCGCGTGCCGTTGCGTACAGCGCAGCCGCCACCTGCGGGTTAGTCTGGAAGAAACTTTGCGGACGGATATACAGCGGCACGTCGTTGAAGCGTTCCGGCAGCGCCTGCTCAGGCGTTAGCGCCATCTCCTCCTCGCCCTCCAGTATCGCCATGTGCACCGGCTGAATATTGGCGGAGATCACCTGCAGCTGCGGCAGCTGCTGTTGCAGCCACGGCAGCGCGGCGCGCAGCTGCGCCAGTTTGCTGTGCGAGCGCAGGACAAAACGCAGCATCATGCCGCCCTGGGTACTCTCCGTCAGCAGCAAAAACTTCAGCTCGCCGCGTTTGCGCGCCACGTTGTACGGCGTCAGACCGGCATGGGCGATAAAGGGTTTCAGCACGTCGAATACCGCCGCGAAGCTGGCGGGATAGAGCGGACAGGCACAGAGATCCACCGGCTCGCCGTCTCGCGCCACCATACCGAACAGCGGTTTTTCCACGCTGCCGCTCACCACCATCTTGGCTTTATTGCGAAACCCCTGCTGCGCCGAGGTGATCGGCGGCCGCCAGTCAGCGACCGGCATGCCGTCCAGCAGCTGCGTCAGTTGTGTCTGCTTGTCGCTCAGCTGTTGCGGATAGGGTTTTTCCAGCCACTGACATGAGCGACAGCGACCGGCCTGATAAAGCGCGCAATGCATGGAAAGGCCTGTATTGAGAATCGGGAGCAAAAACGGGGGCCGATTGTATCACCGGCTGCGGAAAAATGCGCGACTGCTGGCCGGCACAAACAGCAGCAGCAGCACCAGCACATCCGGCAGTTTCTGCAGCAGCGTGTGGTGAATAATCTGCGCGTTGTTCTCGCCGGGAATGCTGAAAATCTCCGGATAGATCCAGCCCACGGACGCCATCAGCATGTACAGCAGCACCACGATCTGTGTGGCCACGTAGCCCCAGCGCCCGGCATTACTGCCGCGCATCAGGGTAAAGGCACAGCGCAGTTCAAACAGGAAAATCAGCTGGCTGGCGATAAAAATCAGCGTGGAGTCCCACGCCTGCGCGCTACGGTGCACGAAATTGGCGATTTCGTCATAGCCCAGCTCATTGGCCAGCATCAGCACGCTGATACAGCGCGTGGCGATAATGGCGCTGCCGGCAATGGTCACCGGCACGGGCGTGGAGGTTAACACCAGGTTTTTCAACGTTTCCGACATTGCGCGCGCTCCATAAGAAAAGGCTGACAGAGTCAGCCTTGCTTATATTGGCAAATGTTGCGTCACTCAGCCACGTTTTGCTTTCTGAATATCGCGCAATCGCTGTTTTTCTTCGTGCGCCATAAAGCGCCAGGCGATAAAGCCGACCAGCCCAACCACAAACAGAATCAGCGAGGCCAGCGCGTTGATCTCCGGATTGACGCCGCGCCGCACCGTGGCAAAGATCGCCATCGGCAGCGTGGTAGCGCCCGGCCCGGTGACGAAGCTGGCGATCACCAGGTCGTCCAGCGACAGAGTAAACGCCAGCAGCCAGCCGGTAATGATCGCCGGGGCAATCATCGGCACGGTAATCACGAAGAACACCTTCAGCGGCGTAGCGCCGAGGTCCATCGCCGCTTCTTCAATTGATCGATCCAGCTCGCGCAGCCGCGAGTTGATCACCACCGCCACGTAGGCGGTACAGAACGTGACGTGCGCCAGCCAGATGGTCAGCATGCCGCGATCGCCCGGCCAGCCAAAGGTGTTGCCCATCGCCACGAACAGCAGCAGCAACGACAGACCGGTGATCACGTCGGGCATCACCAGCGGCGCGGTGAGCATGAAAGCAAAGCTGCTGTGGCCGCGAAAACGCCCGAAGCGCACGATAATCACCGCCGCCATGGTGCCGAGCACCACTGCCATGGTGGCCGACAGCGCCGCGATGGTCAGGCTCAGGCCAACCGCATCCAGCATCGCATCATCCTGGAACAGCACGCGATACCAGTGAAACGAGAAGCTCTCCCATACCGTCACCAGCTGCGAGCTGTTGAAGGAGTAAACCACCAGCAGCAGCATCGGCGCGTACAGGAACAGGAAGCACAGCGCCAGAATCGCGGTGCGCCACGGAGAGCGGATTACCGGTAGCTGATTCATCCCTTCTCCCCCATTTCACGGTTTTGATGTTTGTGGAACCAGACGATAGGCAGAATCAGGATCAGCAGGATGATCACCGCCAGCGCCGAGGCCACCGGCCAGTCGCGGTTGTTGAAGAACTCCTGCCACAAAATGCGCCCAATCATGATGCTGTCCGGTCCGCCGAGCAGTTCCGGGATCACGTACTCGCCCACCGCCGGAATAAATACCAGCATTGAGCCAGCAATAATGCCGCCTTTGGTCAGCGGCACGATGACGCTGAAGAAGGTTTTCAGCGGCCGCGCGCCGAGGTCCAGCGACGCTTCCACCAGCGAATAATCAATGCGCGTCAGCGCGGTGTAGATCGGCAGCACCATAAATGGCAGGTAGCAGTAAACGATACCGATATACACCGCCGTGTTGGTATACAGGATGATCAGCGGATGATCGATCACGCCAAGCCACATCAGGAAGCGGTTGAGGATCCCGTTGTTGTTCAGCAGTCCCATCCACGCATAGACGCGCACCAGGAACGAGGTCCACGACGGCAGGATCACCAGCAGCAGCAGGATGGTGCGCATAGAGGGCTTGCTGTGCGCCACCGCCCACGCCAGCGGATAACCGATCAGCAGACAGATCACCGTTGAGATCGCCGCCACCTTCAGCGAGGTGAGATAAGCTTCGGCGTACAGCGGATCGTCCGTCAGCGTCAGGTAGTTGCCCAGATTGAGCACCAGGTTGAGCTGGTCGTCCGCCCAGGTCACCAAATCGGTGTACGGCGGAATGGCGCGCGCAATATCGGCGAAACTGATCTTCAGCACGATGAGGAACGGCAGCATAAACAGCAGGATTAGCCACAGATAAGGCAGCGCGATCACCAGCTTGCGACCGTGCTGCATTTTCATGCGCGTGCCCCAGCGCTGCAGCGGTGTGCCCGCCACCTCCGGCTCGCTGCGTTGAGAAATCTGGCTCATAGCGCCTCCTTAAACCGTCAGGACCACACAGCTGTCGGCATCCCAGCACAGGCGCACTTCATCGCCCCAGGTGGGCGCGCCTTTCCGGTAGCGATGCGCATTCTGCAGCTGGGCGCTGATCATCTGGCCGCTGCGCAGCCGTACGTGGTAAATCGACAGATCGCCGAGATAGGCGATGTGCACCACTTCGCCGACGGCAAAGTTGCAGCCGTCGGCCGGCACCTCGTCGCACAGCATGACTTTTTCCGGCCGCAGCGCCACGTGCACCGGCACGTTGTCGACAATCGACACATCGGTCTGCACCTTGAGCGGATGCATCAGCCCCGGACTGTCGATCACCACGCCCTCGTCGCGGCGTTCGCGCAGCAGGCCATCAAACACATTCACCGAGCCGATGAATTCGGCGCTGTAGCGGCTGGTCGGGTGCTCGTAAATCTCTTCCGGCTCGCCGATCTGCACAAATTTACCGCGGTTCATGATGGCGATGCGGCCCGCCATGGTCATGGCTTCTTCCTGATCGTGGGTCACCATCACGCAGGTAGCGCCTACACGCTCCAGAATATCCACCACTTCGTGCTGCATGCGGTCACGCAGTTTTTTATCCAGCGCGCCCATCGGTTCGTCGAGCAGCAGAAGCTTGGGACGTTTCGCCAGGCTACGCGCCAGCGCCACGCGCTGACGCTGGCCGCCAGAAAGCTGGTGCGGCTTACGTTTGGCGTACTCTTCCATATGCACCAGCGCCAGCATCTCTGCCACCCGGCTGCTGATTTCGCCTTTCGGCAGTTTGTCCTGCTTCAGGCCAAAAGCGATGTTCTGTTCCACCGTCATGTGCGGAAACAGCGCGTACGACTGGAACATCATGTTAATGGGCCGCTGATACGGCGGCACATGGGACAGATCCTGACCATCCAGCACAATCTGACCGCTGCTGGGAATTTCAAAGCCGGCCAGCATCCGCAGCAGCGTGGACTTGCCACAGCCGGAAGCGCCCAGCAGTGCGAAAATTTCGCCTTTGTAAATGGTCAGGCTGACATCATCCACGGCGTGCTGGCCGTCAAACGATTTCGTCAGGTTGCGGATTTCCAGCAGCGGCGTTAACGCCTTAGCCGTTTTATTTTGGGGGCGGGGAATCGCGTCGTTCACTCACATGTCTCCGGCGCTAAGCGGGATAGCGCGGCACAGCCAGCCGCTAAATGACACAACAGAGGCCAGCACCGCGCCTCTGTTGTCGTTTACCGATAAGGGAATCCGTTCAGAACGAATTACTTACCACTTTTTACTTTAGTCCATGCACGGGTACGCGCACGATCCAGTTTCGGATCCTGGACCTTGAGCACAAACAGTTTGGCCATCGCTTCCGGCGTCGGGAAGATACCCGGATTGTTGCGCACATCCGCATTGATCAGCGGCAGCGACGCTTTGTTGCCGTTGGCGTAGTTCATCTTGTTGGAGACGTCGGCAATCACTTTCGGATCCATGATGTAGTTCAGCCACTGATAAGCCGCATCCAGATTTTTCGCGTCTTTTGGAATGGCCATCATGTCGAAGAATGCCAGCGCGCCCTCTTTCGGTACGCTGTAACCGAGATGGACACCGTTGTTGGCTTTCACCGCGCGATCTTTTGCCTGCAGAATATCGCCAGACCAGCCGATGGCGACGCAGATGTTGCCGTTGGCGAGGTCATTGATGTACTGCGAAGAGTGGAAGTAGCGGATATTCGGCCGCAGCTTCAGCAGCAGATCGGTCGCCGCACCGGTGTAATCTTTCGCGTCAGAGCTGTTCGGATCTTTGCCGAGGTAGTTCAGCACGGTGGCAAAAATCTCTTCTGGCGCATCGAGGAACGAAACGCCGCAGCTCTTCAGTTTTTCCAGGTTTTCCGGCTTCAGCACCAGATCCCAGCTGTTCACCGGCGCATCGGCGCCCAGTGCCGCTTTGACTTTATCGATGTTATAGCCAATACCGGTGGTGCCCCACAGGTAAGGAATGGCGTATTTGTTACCCGGATCGTGCTGGGCCACTTTCGCCATCAGATCGGGATCGAGATTTTTATAGTTAGGCAGCTTGCTCTTATCCAGCTCCTGGAACACACCAGACTGCAGCTGACGTGCGAGGAAGCTCGACGACGGTACCACCACGTCATAGCCGGTACTGCCAGCCATCAGTTTGCCTTCCAGCACTTCGTTGGAGTCAAACACGTCGTAGACCACTTTGATGCCGGTCTGCTTTTCAAAATTGGGCACGGTGTCGGCCGAAATATAATCGGACCAGTTATAAACGTGCAGCGTTTTATCCTCTGCCTGAGCGCCCACGGCCGCAGCCATCAGCACACCTGCAACCACACCTGGCAACCATTTTTTTGACTGGTTGATCATGTTTTTCTTCCTCCTGAGCGGGTCATCACAACGCTGCATACACGCGATCCGGTCGTTGCGTTGTCTGTTAAATTACAGCCACACAATGAATCAATATTCAGCGGGAGTTTAATAGCAAAAACCTATAGCTGCGCCGTAGTTGCACGTATCAGACAGCCCCGCAAGAATAGCCCCCCTGATTCCTGCGTGCCAGATCCCAGCTTAAAAAACGCCTTTTTGCGATAAGTTATGCATGTTTCTGCTATGCACTCTGGCACTAGCGGCATAAAGCACGACTAATATCTGGCAATAAAGGGCAAAATGCAGAATAAAAAGTGGTGGGGATAAAATGAAAACTGCCGCAAAAAGCGGCAGTTAGCGAGACGGGAAATCTTAGTGCAGCATCGCGTGGCTGCCGGAACTGGGTTGACGTTCCTCTTCTTCGCCCATCATCAGTAAATTGTTGGCAAAGGCTTCCATAATCACCATGGAAATCCCCTCTTCACTCTGCTTCATAAAGTGAGAGAACTGGCCAAAGGTCAAACCAGCGGTGGTACTGATGGACTGGCAGACAATCAGCTTGGGCAGATTATCGTCCTGAATATCGATAAAGGCTTTCACCGTTAATGAACTGGCGTTGATTTGCGACAAATCGCCAACCAACGGGATAAGCGCCGTGGGCTTCACTTCAGCCAGTGCGGAGAAAAGGATGACGTCGTCCACCAGGTCGATTTTTGCATCAAACACCCCGTCAAAATTCTGCATGTGCGGCAGATGCAGTGCCTGGCAGGCATCGCATTCGAACCAGGTGATATTTTGTTGATCCAGCCAGCGACGCAGCATGTCGATGTCAGGAACGACCAGTGAATCCATCGTTGTATCCTGTGGGGTGAATAAATAAGCGCCTTAGCTTACGGAAAAATAGTCGCAGATGCCACGAAAACCGCGCAAAAGCGCGGTTCAGCCCCCGGTTTTCGGACGATAACCGGGACAGGCGTGCTGCTCTATCCAGCGGATCATCATGGCGGCAATGTCTAAACCGGTGCTGCCTTCGATGCCCTCCAGCCCTGGAGAAGCATTGACCTCCATCACCAGCGGACCCCGGTTGGCGCGCAGAATATCCACGCCCGCCACGGCTAATCCCAGCGTCGTGGCCGCTTTGACCGCGATCTCGCGCTCCTGATCGGTAATGGTGACGGCGCGGGCGCTGCCGCCACGGTGCAGATTAGAGCGGAAATCGCCCTCTTTCGCTTCCCGCTCAATCGCCGCCACCACTTCGTCACCAATCACCAGGCAGCGGATGTCGCGCCCGCGCGCCTCTTTAATGAACTCCTGCACCAGAATATGCGCATTGAGACCGCGAAACGCATCGATCACGCTTTCTGCCGCCTGGCGGGTTTCCGCCAGCACCACGCCGATCCCCTGCGTCCCCTCCACCAGTTTCACCACCAGCGGCGCGCCGCCGACCATGGCGATCACATCCTGCGTATCATCCGGCGACGAGGCAAAGCCGGTAAACGGCATGTCGATGCCCTCGCGCGCCAGCAGCTGCAGCGAGCGCAGCTTGTCGCGTGCGCGGGTAATGGCCACTGACTCGTTGAGCGGATAGCTGCCGAGCATCTCAAACTGGCGCAGCACCGCCGTACCGTAAAAGGTGGTGGCGGTGCCAATGCGCGGGATCACCGCGTCAAAATGGCCGAGCGCCTCACCGCGATAGTGCACCGCCGGCGAGTCGGAGTTGATATTCATGTAGCAGGAGAGCGGATCGATCATCTGCACCTGATGGCCACGCGCTTCCGCGGCTTCACGCAGGCGTTTACAGGAATAGAGCGCGCCGTCACGGGTGAGAATGGCCATCTTCATTGCAGCAGTCCCTGTACTTAGCGCGTTGCCCAGCCCTGCTGATGCAGGTAGTCCAGCATGAACGGTCGCGTTTCTTTAATGATCAAACGCTGAATCAGTTCGCTCCAGGTTTCCGAGCGCTGATTGCTGTCGCGCTGCTGATAGTAAGCGGTGATCTGCTGGTCATATTGCGCCAGCACTGCTTTATCCAGCGGCTGGTAGCGGTTTTCATGCACCAGCATCGCCTGCGGCATGCGCGGCTTGACGTCCGGTGACGCGTCGGGATGGCCGATGCAGAAGCCAAACAGCGGCAGCACAAACTTCGGCAGCCCCAGCAGCTCCGTCACCTGCGCGATGCTGTTGCGAATGCCGCCAATAAACACGCCGCCTAAACCGAGCGATTCCGCAGCGACCATGGCGTTCTGCGCCATCAGCGCGGTATCGACACAACCCAGCAGCAGCTGTTCGGCTCGGCCCAGCTGAGCCTCAGGGCAGATTTGCTGGTGGCGGTTGAAGTCGGCGCAGAACACCCAAAACTCCGCTGCGGCGCTGACCCATGGCTGGCCGCCTGTGAGCTGCACCAGCTGCTCGCGCAGGGCGCGGTCGGTGATACGCACAATGGAGGAACATTGTAAAAAACTGGAGGTCGAGGCCGCCTGCGCCGCAGCGATAATCGCGCTGCGCTGGGCGTCATCAATCCCCTGCTCAGTAAAGGCGCGAATGGAACGGTGGCTGCAAAGCAAATCAATAGTCGGCGTCATAATCCTCTCCGGTTACTTCTTTTTGTCGGTGTGATTGAACAACTGCGGTGCCATCGCCTTTGCGGTGCGCCACATCATCAGCCACGCTGCCGGCAGCATCAGCGCAATGCCGAGGAAAAACAGCAGCGTTGCCAGCGGTTTTTTCGCCATGAATGCCGGCGCCGCCAGCCAGTCGTTGACCAGCAGCAGCGCGCCAATCACTGCCAGCACGCCCAGCGCTTCCAGCAGTAGCACGGGTTTAGGCAACGTCGCCAGATTACGCATGGTTCAGGGCTCCTCAGTGTTCATCTGTTTCTGCTGCAGGTGATACCCGAATACTGTAGTACGGCATTGTGACCGGGTATAGACAGCGCGCATTAGAGTAACAGGCAATTTCTGCTTTTCTTAAGCAGGATGGGCGGGCATGATGTGACGCATTATTCACGCTGTGATGTGAGACAAGTCACAAAACAGCAGCGGAAGGAGAGAAGCAATGATTGCAGTGATTTTTGGCCGTTCCAGCTGCCCATACTGCGTACGAGCAAAAGAGTTAGCCACGAAGTTAACCAGCGAGCGCGACGATTTTAATTATCAGTACGTCGATATCCAGGCGACCGGCATCACCAAAGCCGACCTGGAAGCGCGTGCCGGTAAACCGGTTTCTACCGTGCCGCAGATCTTCCTCGACGACCAGCACATCGGTGGTTACACCGAATTTGCTGCGTGGACCAAAGAAAACCTCGGCATCGAAGCCTGACCTGACGGGCCTGCGGGCCCGTCTTCGCTTCACTCAGCTGGTGCGCATCGCCAGCATAATGCGCAACAGGCGCACCAGCAGCGCACCGCACCCCGCCCAGAATAGAGCACTCAGGCTCCACGCCGTCACCAGCAGCAAGCTGTGCGTCATCGGCATCACCAGCCACACCCACATCATGCCCAGCAGCGTCCCGCCCAGCGCGATCCACAGGGTGCCGATCAGCGGACTGTCCGGCTGCAGCAGCGCCATCACGATGCCCGGCAGCAGAAACAGCAGCAGTTCCGGCTGTCCACGCACCGCCTGCGTCGCGGCGGCGGACCAAAAATGATGTGCAAAAATAAACACCAGCGTATAAAGCATCACGCCCAGAACCGATGCTGGCCAGCGATTATTGCGCTGCAACATACCTCTCCTCAACTTTGACGTTAACAATATTGAAACTTTTAACTGCCCTGATGCGCTTACGTGGAAATAAAAAGAAACAGCTGAAGGCAGAAGGAATGAAAACTGCTGATAGCTGAGGGTGTTAATTATGATTAGAATGGCGCCGCTTTATGTGGGTCACAGATTAAGAACATTCGGTGACCGGGCCGTGCGCTGCCGTCACAAGATAGCGAAAAAATCCCCTCCCATCAACCCGTTACAGGTAAATAAGAAGTTAAACCGTGAATATTAACGTCGCAGAATTGTTAAGCGGAAATGACGTTCTGTTATTATTTGTCGTATTAGCCCTCGGCCTGTGCCTGGGTAAATTACGCCTTGGCTCCGTACAACTCGGTAATTCTATTGGTGTGCTGGTGGTTTCGCTGATTCTGGGTCAGCAACACTTCGCGATAAATACTGACGCCTTAAGTCTGGGCTTTATGCTGTTTATTTTTTGTGTCGGGGTGGAAGCCGGTCCCAACTTTTTCTCCATCTTTTTCCGCGACGGTAAGAACTATTTCTTTCTGGCAATCGTCATGGTGGTCAGCGCTCTGCTGATTGCGCTGACGCTCGGCAAACTGTTTGGCTGGGATATCGGCCTCACCGCCGGCATGCTGGCCGGCTCGATGACCTCAACGCCGGTGCTGGTGGGCGCAGGCGATACGCTGCGGCAAAGCATCAGCGACACGCAGCTGCTGGGTCGCATGCAGGATAACCTCAGCCTGGGTTACGCCCTCACCTATCTGATTGGGCTGGTCAGCCTGATTTTCGGCGCACGCTACCTGCCGCGCCTGCAGCATCAGGATTTGCCGACCTGCGCCCAGCAAATCGCGCGCGAGCGCGGTCTGGATGCGGACAGCCAGCGTAAAGTGTTCCTGCCGGTAATTCGTGCTTATCGCGTTGGTCCGGAGCTGGTTGAGTGGAGCGGCGGCAAAAACCTGCGCGAGCTGGGGATTCACCGTCAGACCGGCTGCTACATTGAGCGCCTGCGGCGTAACGGCATTCTCGCCAGCCCGGACGGTGATGCCGTGCTGCAGCTCGGCGACGAGATTTCCCTGGTGGGCTATCCGGATGCGCATGCGCGTCTCGACGCCAGTTTCCGTAATGGTAAAGAGGTGTTCGATCGCGATCTGCTCGACATGCGCATCGTCACCGAAGAGATCGTGGTGAAAAACCACAACGCGGTGAATAAACGCCTGAGCCATTTAAAACTGACCGATCACGGCTGCTTCCTTAACCGGGTAATTCGCAGCCAGATTGAGATGCCGATCGACGACAGCATTATGCTTAACAAAGGTGATGTGCTGCAGGTGAGCGGCGAAGCGCGCCGGGTGAAAAGCCTGGCCGATCGCATCGGCTTCATTGCTATTCACAGCCAGATGACCGATCTGCTGGCGTTCTGCGCCTTCTTTATCATCGGCCTGATGATCGGCATGATCACCTTCCAGTTCAGCAACTTCAGCTTTGGCCTGGGCAACGCCGCCGGGCTGCTGTTCGCCGGCATCATGCTCGGCTTCCTGCGCGCCAACCACCCGACGTTCGGCTACATCCCGCAGGGCGCACTGACCATGGTGAAAGAGTTTGGCCTGATGGTGTTTATGGCCGGGGTTGGCCTGAGCGCCGGCAGCGGGCTGCAGCACGGTCTCGGCAGTGCGGGCGCGCTGATGCTGCTGAGCGGCCTGCTGGTGAGTCTGTTACCGGTGGTGATTTGCTATCTGTTCGGCGCTTATGTGCTGCGCATGAACCGCGCGCTGCTGTTTGGTGCCATCATGGGCGCGCGCACCTGCGCACCGGCCATGGAGATCATCAGCGATACCGCGCGCAGCAGCATTCCGGCGCTCGGCTATGCCGGCACCTACGCCATTGCCAACGTCTTGCTGACGCTGGCGGGGACGCTGATCGTCATCATCTGGCCGCTTTTGCCTGTTTAAAAATATTTTTACACGCGTCAGAACTAATCGGACGCGATGCAGTCTGAATAAGTGCCACTGCTTTTCTTTGAAATCCCCAAATTGAGGAGCCCGTTAGCCTTCTGCTAGCGGGTTTTTTTATGCCTGCCGCGCGCGCCCTTAAGGTTTCCCTAAGCGTGATTTGCCACCCTGTGACTCTGGTTTCGCTATTTGCAAATATTCATGCAACTTTCATCAAAGTTAAACACTCCAACAACCCGCAGTGAGATTCGGAGCGCGGCTATTTATTCTCTGTCCGCGCGCTTCTACGCTATCAACCTTATTTTGCTGGCAATTCTGGCGCTGGCGTTTCTGTGGTGGTCGCGCCACGAAAGCCTCGACATCGCCATCAGCCAGCGCTGGTTTGATCCGCTCACCCGGCGTTTTCCGTGGCAACACAACCGCTGGCTGGATCTGATTAACCATCGGCTGATGAAGGATGTGATTATCGCTGGCGCGGTGCTGCTGTTACTGCGCGGCCTGCAACAGCGTGACGCCCGGCGCGTGCTGGTGGCCCTGCTGTTTGGCATGGGGCCGCTGGTGGTGGGCATGCTGAAGGCGCACAGCGCGCACTCCTGTCCGTGGGATCTGGCGCTGTTCGGTGGCAATGCCGCGAGCTTTCCGCTGCTGGCGGCGGTGCCGGCCAACAGTGGCCCGGGCCAGTGCTTTCCGGGCGGCCATGCTTCCAGCGGCTTTGCGTTGATGGCGCTGTTTTTTTTGTGGTGGCCGGAGCGTCCACGCCGCGCGCTGCTGGCGCAGGCAATGGGTATCGCCTGTGGCCTGCTGATGGGCTATGGCCAGGTGATGCGTGGTGCGCACTTTTTCTCCCACAATTTGTGGGCGGGCTGGTGGGTGTGGCTCAGCCAGCTGCTGATTTTTGCCGCAATTTCTTTTTGGGTAAACAAGACGAGGACGAGGAAACGTGATGGAAGCTCTTAACCACACCCTCTTTTTATGGATTAACGCCACGCCGGATTCACCCGCGTGGCTGCTCAGCCTGGCGACCTTTATCGCCAAAGATGTGATTGCTATTGTACCGTTGCTGATTGTCGCCCTGTGGCTGTGGGGACCGCGCGATCAGCTGCAGTCGCAGCGCGCGCTGGTGCTGAAAACCGGCATGGCGCTGATTTATGCGCTGAGCATCTCCTGGTGCGTGGGCCAGCTGCTGCCACACCCGCGCCCGTTCGCCATTGGCTTCGGTCATCAGTTCCTGTCACACGCCGCTGATGACTCCTATCCCAGCGATCACGGCACCACAATTTTTACCTTCGCACTGGCGTTTATTTTCTGGCACCGTCTGTGGTCCGGGGTGGTTTTGCTGGCGATTGGCAGCGCCATTGCCTGGTCACGCGTGTATCTCGGCGTGCACTGGCCGCTGGATATGCTGGGCGGTTTTCTGGTGGGGTTGCTTGGCTGTCTGGCTTCGCATCTGGCGTGGCAGCTGTACGGTCAGCGCATGCTGGCGCTGACGCATCAACTCTACCGCGCCCTGTTCGCGATGCCGATTAAAAAAGGCTGGGTGCGCGGATAAACTGCGCCGGCAGGCGGGTTAGCCACG
Source organism: Pantoea sp. Pa-EAmG (assembly GCF_030024295.1). Taxonomy (NCBI): domain Bacteria; kingdom Pseudomonadati; phylum Pseudomonadota; class Gammaproteobacteria; order Enterobacterales; family Erwiniaceae; genus Pantoea; species Pantoea sp. Pa-EAmG. Next base: position 28,323 of record NZ_JASEWO010000006.1, on the reverse strand, counting down.
GGCTGACCCGCCGCCCTGAGATTAACTGAACCACTTACCGAACCAGCCGTTGAATTTCATCATAATGAAATCCCAGATACGGCCAATAAAGCCGGCTTCCGGTACATCCTCCATCGCCACCAGCGGACGCTGTTCAATGGTTTTGCCATCCAGCTGGAAATCGATAGTACCCACTACCTGATTCTTTTTCAGCGGCGCTTCCAGCTGCGGTGTGTTGAGGGTAAAGCTGGCCTTGATATTTTTCATCTGCCCTTTCGGGATAGTGATCGCCGCATCCTTCGCCACGCCGAGGCTGACCTGGCTGTTTTCGCCAAACCACACGCGCTGCTGGGCAAACGGTTTATCCGCTTTAATCGGCGTAACGGTTTCATAGAAACGGAAGCCCCACGTCAGCAGCTTCTCACTCTCGCGGAAGCGGATTGCATCGGTCTGCGCGCCCAGTACCACCGAAATCAGACGCATATCGCCGTCCACCGCTGAAGCCACCAGATTGTTGCCCGCCCCCGAGGTATGCCCGGTTTTGATGCCGTCAACCTTGAGGTTGCTGCTCCACAGCAGCCGGTTGCGGTTCATCTGTTTGATATTATTAAAGGTAAATTCTTTTTCGCTGTTCAGCGCATACTCTTCCGGCACATCACCAATCAGGCGCTGGCCGATGATCGCCATGTCGCGTGCGGTGCTGTACTGGCCTTCGGCGTCCAGACCGTGCACCGTCATGAAGTGGGTGTTTTGCAGGCCAAAGGCTTTAACGTAATTGTTCATCAGGCCAATAAAGGCATCCTGACTGCCGGCGACATAGTCCGCCAGCGCAATACAGGCATCATTCCCCGACTGGATCACCACGCCCTTATTCAGTTCCGAGACCGGGATGCGATCGCCCGGCTTGAGGAACATCAGCGACGACCCGCGCAGTTTCGGATTGCCGGTGGCCCAGGCATCCTGGCCGATGGTCACCATGTCGTTACTGGTGATTTTGCCGGATTTCAGCGCCTGGCCGACCACGTAGCTGGTCATCATTTTGGTCAGACTGGCGGGATCAAGACGCTGGTCGGCATTGGACTCTGCCAGCACTTTGCCGCTGCTGTAGTCCATCAGAATCCACGCTTTGGCCTCAATCTGCGGTGGCGGAGGTGCCTGCTCGGCCTGAGTGGTGACGGGAACGAAAAGCAATAATAATGAACTGGCCGCCAGTGGCCGCCAGAATGAAGTCAGGGATGTTTTTCTCATGAGCGTGACCCAATTGTCCTTGTAAAATCACGGATTTGTGCAGATAAGACATGTCTTACCAAACGCTAACGGTTCACGCCGGTGAAAAAAACCGCCAAACCGTAAAGTTTTTTAGAGTTTGTTAGAGTAACCCTGGCATCAAGGCCGCTGCGCTGCCAGTGCGCGGGCGTCAGGGCAGAGGAAAAATTGCGAGAAATTCCGAATTTTCGCAGAACAGTTAAGCCAGTCACAAAATTCCGCTAACCTGATGCCAGTCAGCCCGAGGAGAATCATGATGGACTTAGCCGTTTTCGATCTGGATGAAACCCTGATTTGTGAAGACAGCACCAGCCTCTGGCTGCGCTGGCTGGTTTCGCAGGGGTTTGCACCGGAAGAGATCATTCGTCAGGAGCAGGCGCTGATGGCGCAATACCACGCCGGCAGCCTGTCGATTGAAGAGTACATGCGCACCACACTCTCACCGCTCACCGGCATGGCGACGCTCACCGTCGCAGGCTGGGTGCGGCGCTTTATTCATCGCGATATCCTGCCGCGCGTCTTTCCCGCCGCGCGCGAACGCATTCAGTGGCATCAGCAGCGTGGCGACACGGTAATGATTATTACCGCCAGCGGCGATCACCTCGCCGTGCCGATTGCGGAACGGCTGGGCGTACACGGCGCGCTGGCGATTGGCGTAGAAGTGGTCGATGAACGCTACAGCGGTAAGATTTACGGCACCGCCACTTACCGTGAAGGCAAAGTTTCACGACTCAGCGACTGGCGAGCGCTGCAGCAGGATCGACGCTTTGAGCGCACCTGGGCGTACAGCGATTCGATGAACGATCTGCCGCTGCTGTCGCATGCCGATCATGCATGGGTGATTAACCCGGACGCGCTGCTGCAGCAGGAAGCGCAGCAGCGCGGCTGGCAGGTGTGTAACTGGGTGCGCTGATTAACCGCGCGCGGCGCTGGCGGCCTCCGCCAGCCCGACTTTCAGCAGCTTGCCATTGGCCTCATCGGTCAGCACATACAGATAACCATCCGGCCCCTGACGGACATCGCGGATGCGTTCGCCACGGTCGCTCAGCAGCCGCTGCGCCTCTTCGACCTTCTCGCCGTTAACGCGCAGACGGATCAGAGATTTATCTTTCAGCGCACCGATAAACAGCGAGTTTTTCCACTGGGGAAAGCGCGCGCTATTGTAAAACGCCATGCCGCTGATAGCCGGCGATTGCTGCCAGTAAAACAGCGGCTGCTCAGTGCCGGCAACGGCGCTGCCCTGCGCTTCCGGCACTTTCTGCCCGCTGTAATCAATGCCGTATGTCGCCAGCGGCCAGCCATAATTTTTGCCCTTCGCCGCCAGATTCACCTCATCGCCGCCGCGCGGGCCGTGTTCACTCTCCCACATCTGCTGCGTCCATGGATTGAGCGCCAGCCCCTGCGGGTTGCGTACGCCGTAAGACCAGATCTCCGCGCGTGCGCCCTGACGATGGTTAAACGGATTATCCGCCGGCACCTTGCCGTCCTGCGTCAGACGGACAATTTTGCCCGACAGTTTGTCCAGTTGCTGCGCGCTGCGGCTGGCAAAGTTATCGCCGAACGCGATGTACAGATAGCCCTGGCGATCAAACGCCAGCCGCGTGCCGATGTTGGCACCGCCGGACAGTTTCGGCGTTTGCTCCAGCACCACCTTAAAATCCTGCAGCTGACGGAGATCTGCGCTGAGCGTGCCGTAACCCACTACGCCGCCCGCACGGCCGGTTTCATCGGCGGTGGTATAACTGAGCCACACCCGACGGCTTTGCGCGAAGTCCGGCGCCAGCACCACATCCAGCAGACCGCCCTGACGGTTGGCCCACACGTTGGGTACGCCGCTAATCGGCTGCGATAGCCCCCGGCCCGGCTGCCAGCTGCGCAGCTGTCCGGAACGTTCGGTAATCAGCAGGGTTTGCTGGTCGGGCAGAAACGCCACTGACCACGGATGATCGAGCTTGTCCTGTAACACCTGCACCTGGACATCGGCCGCCAGCGCGGTAAAGGAACCGCTGAGCGCGCCAGCCAGCAGCGCAACACGCCATAAACGCATAGGATTCTCCTTTTCACAGTCTGCCGTTAAGGGTAGTCAGCCGGTAAGAAAGGATGTGCAGGATTTACAAAACATTAAGCCCGGCGCAGTAGCCGGGCGGATAGCAGGCAGGATTATTCGAAGCAGGTTTCCGGGTTTTCCGACAGTGAAATGAAGGATTCACCGCCTTTGGTCAGGGCAATAATGCCGCCGCTTTCAATATCATAAACCCAGCCGTGCAGGCGCAGCTTGCCTTTGCGCAGCGCGACCGAAACGGAAGGATGCGTTTTGATATTGTTGAGCTGAGCAATCACGTTCTCTTTCACCATTTCGTTGAGGCGTTTCTCAACCGATTCGTAGTTGCGCTCTTCCACCACCGCTTTTGCCGCATTGGCGTAGTGCAGCCAGTGATCAACCGCCGGCATGCTCTCGAGATCGGCGTTGGACGCAATCGCGTTCATCGCACCGCAGTTGGAGTGACCACAAATGATAATTTCGGTTACGCCCAGCGCGACCACCGCATACTCGATGGTTGCTGACACGCCACCCGGCTCCGGACCAAACGGCGGGACGATGTTACCGGCGTTACGGATCACAAACAGCTGGCCCGGCTCCGACTGTGTCACCAGCTCTGGCACCAGACGGCTATCCGAACAGGAGATGAATAAAGCTTTAGGATTCTGGTTGGACGCCAGACTCTTGAAAAGATCCTTCCTTTCAGGAAACACATTCTGTTGAAAATTCAGAAAACCTTTGACGATCTCTTGCATTTGTCTGCTCTCACATTATCCACTTCAGCCCCGGCAGAGAGAAACTCACCGCTGGCGCGCTTTAAAATTCTGTAATGTCGATAATAACTTACAATTACTAACCCGATATTTAAGCAAAATCGACCCGCTTGCACAACCCGGATGTCCGCAACCCAGTGACTATTGAACGTGGGTTACCCTCAGCAAGCATAGCGTTAACATCAATTTTTGCCGCCAATCAGATTCTCACGCAGCCTATACATTTTCCCCGTCAACCTCTGTACAATCGCGCTCCTGTCCACCTTAATTATGATGAATTTTTATCCTTATGAGCCATGTCAAAAATCCGCCGCGTGTAGGCTTCGTCTCTCTCGGCTGCCCAAAAAACCTCGTCGACTCTGAACGCATCCTGACGGAGCTGCGGACAGAAGGCTACGACGTGGTGCCACGCTACGATGATGCGGAGATCGTCATCGTTAACACCTGTGGATTTATTGACAGTGCCGTACAGGAATCACTGGAAGCGATTGGTGAAGCGCTGAACGAGAACGGCAAAGTGATCGTCACCGGCTGCCTCGGCGCCAAAGTGGATCAGATTCGCGAAGTGCATCCGAAAGTACTGGAGATCACCGGCCCGCACAGCTACGAGCAGGTCCTGTCGCACGTGCACACTTACGTGCCAAAACCCGAGCACAACCCGTTCCTCAGCCTGGTGCCGGAACAGGGCGTGAAGCTGACGCCGCGCCACTACGCTTACCTGAAAATTTCCGAAGGCTGTAACCATCGCTGCACTTTCTGCATCATTCCGTCAATGCGTGGCGATCTGGACAGCCGTCCGATTGGCGCGGTACTTGATGAAGCTAAACGTCTGGTGGAAGCCGGCGTAAAAGAGCTGCTGGTGATCTCGCAGGACACCTCCGCGTACGGCGTCGATGTTAAACACCGCACCGGTTTCTGGAACGGTTCGCCGGTGAAAACCAGCATGGTCAGCCTGTGTGAGCAGCTGGCAAAACTCGGCGTCTGGGTGCGTCTGCACTACGTTTATCCGTATCCGCACGTGGATGATGTGATCCCGCTGATGGCCGAAGGCAAAATCCTGCCTTACCTCGATATTCCACTGCAGCACGCCAGCCCGCGCATCCTGAAGCTGATGAAGCGTCCGGGCGCGGTTGAGCGCACGCTGGAGCGCATCAAACGCTGGCGTGAAATCTGTCCGGAGCTGACGCTGCGTTCCACCTTCATCGTGGGTTTCCCGGGCGAAACCGAAGAAGATTTCCAGATGCTGCTCGACTTCCTGCGTGAAGCGCGCCTCGATCGCGTTGGCTGCTTCCAGTACAGCCCGGTTGAAGGCGCCACGGCTAACCAGCTGCCGGATCAGGTCCCGGACGACGTCAAGCAGGCGCGTTTTGACCGCTTCATGCAGCTGCAGCAGCAGATCTCCGCAGAGCGTCTGCAGGAGAAAATCGGTCGCGAGATTCTGGTGATCATCGATGAAGTGGATGAAGAAGGCGCGGTCGGCCGTAGCATGGCCGACGCCCCGGAAATCGACGGTGCGGTGTACCTGAATGGCGATCGCCAGGTGAAGGTCGGCGAGGTGGTGCGGGTCAAAGTCGAACACGCCGACGAATACGACCTGTGGGGCTCGCGCGTTTAACCGTACTTTTGCTGGTGCGCTTTTTTGCGCGCCAGATAATCGTTATCGGCGCGCAGCCGGTCCCAGCACGCTTTGAACACGGCCGCCGCAGCGGCCTTTTCTTTTTCTACCGTACGCGGCAGCTCTTTGCCGTCGGCACCGTATTTCCGTCCGCCCTGATGATTGCTGTAGCGGCGCGCGCGGGTGTAACCCATCTGAATAAATTTGCGCGCCATATCCATACCGACAAAATCATCCTGCGCGCGATACGCCTCGAACAGCTGCATGATTTTTTCTGATGACTGCTGCGCCAGCTCGACGGTGCGAAAGCGCCAGTGCGGCAGAATTTCGCTCTTATAAGGTTCCACCATCAGCACCCCCTGCTCGCCGCGCCCGACCTGATACAGCTCCGGATGCTGACGGAAGTCGAGCTGTTTAAAATCCTGCTGGTAATTGAAGGGTTTCATCCCCTGGCCTCCTGTCCGTAACCATTACTGCGGTGAATTATTTCGCTGCCGCACTTTAGTGATGCTTTTTTCCACCGATAACATAACTACCGGCTCATTTGCTAAGAGATGCTCACATGTTCAACAAGATGAAAATTGTGACCGCCATTGTGGTTATTCTGGTGGTATTCACAGCCATGCAGGCCATATCCGGCTCGCTCTTTTTCTCCTCGCTGCGCGCGGGACAACATAATTTCACCGCCAGCAATCAGTTGTCTCATCAGCAGCGCGAGCTGGGCGACGGCTGGCAAACGCTGGTGAAAACCCGCGTCACCATCAACCGCGTGGCGATCCGTATTCTGAAAAATCAGACTGACGAGCAGTCGCTGACGGCGATCAACAAGCTGCTGCTGGCAGCCGGTGCCTCGCTGGAAGCGGCGCAGCAGCACTTCAATCAGTATAGAAGCTATCCGCGCATCGACGGCCAGAGTGCGTCGACCGCCGATCTGATCGACAATAAATTCAAAGCGTTTGCCGCGCTGCTGCAGCAGTCCGCCGTGTTTCTGAAAGCCAATAACTACGCGGCCTACGGCAACCTCGATGCGCAGCAGGCGCAGGATGAACTGGAACAGGCTTATCAGCAGTGGCGCGATGAAAACATGCAGCTGATTAATCAGCGCAGCCTGCAAAATGACAGCAACTATCAGCAGGTGCTGATCATGATTGCCGTCATCGCGCTGGTGGTGGTGCTGATGGTGGCGGCGGTATGGACGCTGGTACGCCGCGTGCTGCTGGCACCGATGCAGCAGGTGCAGCAGCAGATCGAGCGCTTTGCCGAAGGCGATTTGTCAGCCGGCCTGCAGGTGGCAGGCCGCAGTGAAATGGCGGCCATTGCCGCCAGCCTGAATCATATGCAGCAGGCGCTGCTTGGTACCATTAATAACGTGCGCGACAGCGCGGATGCCATTTTTGGCAGCGCCAGTGCCATCGCCAACGGTAATAACGATCTCTCGGCGCGCACCGAACAGCAGGCTGCCTCACTGGAAGAGACCGCCGCCAGCATGGAACAGCTGACCGCGACCGTGAAGCAGAATGCTGACAACGCGCGTCAGGCCACGCAGCTGGCGAAAACCGCGTCGGACACCGCCGATAAAGGCGGTAGCGTGGTGGAAGGCGTGGTGAAAACCATGCGTGACATTGCGGACAGCTCGAAAAAAATCGCCGACATTACCAGCGTCATCGACGGTATCGCTTTCCAGACCAACATTCTGGCGCTTAACGCCGCGGTAGAAGCGGCGCGTGCCGGTGAGCAGGGGCGCGGTTTTGCGGTGGTGGCGGGCGAAGTGCGCAACCTGGCCCAGCGCAGCGCGCAGGCGGCGAAAGAGATCAAACTGCTGATTGAAAACTCCGTGCAGCGCGTGGATCTCGGTTCGCAGCAGGTCAGCAGCGCTGGCGATACCATGCAGGAGATTGTCAGCGCGGTGACGCGCGTCACCGATATCATGGGCGAGATTGCCTCGGCCTCCGATGAGCAGAGCCGCGGTATTGACCAGATTGGCCAGGCGGTGAATGAGATGGATCGCGTGACGCAGCAAAACGCCACGCTGGTGCAGGAATCGGCCAGCGCCTCGGCATCGCTGGAGCAGCAGGCCAGCCGATTGTCATCGGCGGTGGCGCGTTTCAACACCGGCGCACGCCCGGCCGCTGCGGTAACCGAGCGGGTGGTGAAACCGGTGCTGCCCGCCCCGACCCGCGCCCTGCCCGCGGCGGTGAGCCACGGTAACGACAACTGGGAAACGTTTTGATGCGCTGAGGCGTAAAAGGATACCGGTGCGCATGAATGCGCACCCTACAACAAGCAATGCCGCTGGACATTAATGTGCGAGCGGTAAAAAACGCGCAATGCCCTCATATCTCAATGTGCAGCCGACAATATGTTGCGCAATGACCTTGTAGGGTCGCCATTCATGGTGACCCAAATACTGCACTGACAAATATTTCCCCTGAATAGCGGCACCGTGGCTCCGGTTCATGCCTGCCAGCTCGAAAATCAGCTCTTCAGTTTCGGGTCCAGCGCATCGCGCAGGCCGTCGCCCAGCAGATTGAACGCCAGCACGGTGAGAAAAATCGCCAGGCTGGGGAAGATCGCCACGTGCGGTGCAATCACCATATCGGCGCGCGCTTCGTTGAGCATCGCGCCCCACTCCGGCGTCGGCGGCTGCGCGCCCAGGCCGAGAAAGGACAGGCTGGCAGCGGTGATGATCGAGGTGCCGATACGCATGGTGAAATAGACCACAATCGACGACACCGTACCGGGCAAAATGTGACGCATGATAATGGTCCAGTCGGAGGCACCAATACTGCGCGCCGACTCGATATAGGTCTGATGTTTCAGCACCAGCGTATTGCCACGCACCAGACGGGCAAATGCCGGAATACTGAAAATCGCCACTGCCACAATGACGTTGCTCATGCCGCTGCCCATGATCGCCACCACCGCGATCGCCAGCAGGATGCCGGGAAACGCAAACAACACATCGCAGATGCGCATGGTGATGCGATCCCACCAGCCTTCGTAATAGCCCGCCAGCAACCCCAGCACGGTGCCGATCACCGTGCCAATCGCCACCGAGAAGAAGCCAGCGATCAGCGAAATGCGCGTCCCGACCAGCACCCTGCTGAAGATATCGCGTCCAAGGGAATCGACGCCAAACAGATGCATCCACGACGGCCCTTCGTTGAGCCGGTCGTAGTCAAAATAGTTTTCGGCATCAAACGGGGCGATCCACGGGGCGATAAACGCCACCACAATCAGCAGCAGCACAAATGCGCCCGCCAGCAGCGCCACATGCTGACGGCGAAAGCGCCGCCAGAATTCACGCCACGGCGTGCGAACCCGGTTTTCCGTCATCAGCGGCAGGGATTTCAGTGCCGCCTCGCGTCGCCAGTTCTTCAATTGCGACTCCTTACCTGTAGCGAATAGCCGGGTTGATCGCCGCGTAAAGCATATCGACGATCAGGTTAATCAGAATGAACTCCAGCGAGAACAGCAGCACCTCGGCCTGAATCACCGGGTAATCGCGCATCTCCACCGAATCCACCAGCAGACGACCCAGTCCGGGCCAGTTAAACACCACTTCCACCACAATCGAGCCGCCGAGCAGAAAGCCGAACTGCAGCCCCATCATGGTGACCACCGGAATCATGGCATTGCGCAGCCCGTGTTTGACCACCACCAGCGATTCGCGCACCCCTTTGGCACGCGCGGTGCGCATATAATCTTCCTGCATCACCTCAACGAACGAAGCGCGGGTAAAGCGCGCCATCACCGCGGCCACGGCGGCACCGAGCGTAATTGACGGCAGAATGTAGTGCTGCCAGCTGTCGGCGCCCACCGTTGGCAACCAGCCGAGCTCGACCGAAAAGACCTGCATCAGCAGCATGCCCAGCGCAAACGCCGGAAAGGAGATGCCGGAAACCGCCAGCGTCATGCCGATGCGGTCCGGCCAGCGATTGCGCCATACCGCCGAAACGATGCCGATCGCCATGCCAAACACCACCGCCCACACCATGCTGCTCAGCGTCAGCCACAGAGTAGGAAAAAAGCGCGCGGCAATTTCGGCAGAGACCGGCCGCTTTGACACCATCGACTGACCAAAATCACCCTGCAAAGCATTGAGGATAAAGTGCCAGAATTGCTGAATCAGCGGCTGATCGAGCCCCAGCTCCTGACGCACCAGCGCCACCACTGAGGCATCCGCTTCCGGTCCGGCAATCAGGCGCGCCGGATCGCCCGGCAGAAGATGCACAAACAGGAATACCAGCACTGCGACAATCAGCAGCGTGGGAATCAGCCCGAGCAGGCGTTTAAGAAAATAGTTGAGCATGCGAAATCCCGCGCAGCATCGGCCAGCCCCGTAAGGCTGGCCGCGTCTGTTACTTCAGATCCGCCTCATCAAAATTGAATGAGGTATCGGGCATGACGTAAAAACCGGTCAGGTTTTTATTGTTCGCAGACAGCAGCTGCTCCACCACCAGCGGAATCCACGGGTGATCGTTCCAGATGCGGTCCTGCGCATCTTTATACAGTCTGGCTTTCTGGTCGCGATCGGTGGTCTTCAGCGCATCCGCCAGGTCTTTATCCACCTGCGGGTTGCTGTAGAACGCGGTGTTGAAGATCGCCGGTGGCCACGAGCTGGTAGCGAACAGCGGCGTCAGCGCCCAGTCGGCTTCGCCGGTGGAGGCTGACCAGCCGGTGTAAAACATGCGCACCCCGCTCTCTTTCTGCCCTTTACTCTCTACTTCCGCCGCGCGCTGGCCGGCATCCATCGCCGTGACTTTTACCTTCACGCCTACCTGCGCCAGTTGCTGCTGGGTAAACTGCAGCACTTTCTGCGCGGTGCTGTGGTTATGCGATGACCACAGCGTGGTTTCGAAACCGTTCGGGTAGCCCGCTTCCTTCAGCAACTCGCGCGCTTTGGCCGGATCGTATTTGATGGCCGGATAGCTCTGGGCAAAATCAATGCGCGGCGGCACGATGCCGGTGGCTGGCGTGGCGTAACCGGCAAAGGCCACTTTCGCCAGCGCCTGGCGATTGATGGCGTACTCCAGCGCTTCGCGCACTTTCGGGTTATCGAACGGCTTTTGTGTCACGTTGAGGCTGATGTAACGCTGCATGATCGATGGTGTGGTCACCACATCCAGCTTGCTATTGCCCTGCAACAGTTTGGCCTGCTCTAACGGCACCGGGAAGGCAAAGCTGGCCTCGCCGGTTTGCAGCATCGCCGCGCGGGTGTTGTTATCCACCACCGGACGCCAGGTAATGCTGTCGAGTTTCGGATAGCCTGGTTTCCAGTAGCCCGACCACTTTTTCACTTTGATAAAGTCGGTCTGGTTCCAGGTGTCAAAGGTATAAGGTCCGGTACCTACCGGATGGAAACCGATGTCCTTGCCATATTTTTTCAGCGCGGTTGGCGAAATCATCACCGCAGCCGGATGCGCCAGATTGTTGATAAACGCTGAGAACGGCTGCTTCAGGGTAATTTTCACCGTGGACGGATCGACCACTTCGGTGGTGGCGATATATTTAAACAGGTTATAGCGCTTGAGATGGTTGTCCGGATTGCTGGCGCGGTCGAGGTTGACCTTCACCGCTTCGGCATTGAAATCCGTGCCATCCTGGAATTTCACGCCCGGACGCAGTTTGATGGTGTAAGTCAGCCCATCGCTGCTGGCCTGATAGCTTTCGGCCAGCACGTTGACCAGCTTCATGTCTTTATCGAAGCCGAACAGCCCCTGATAGAAAGACTTGGCCACCGCCTGCGACAGCGTGTCGTTGGCGTCGTACGGATCCAGCGTGGTGAAGGTCGACGCCACGGCAATCACCGCATCTTTGGCCGCCCAGGCGGGCAGCGCCAGCGCCGAACTCAACAACCCGGCAGTGATGACCCCTTTTCGCATGATATGGTGCATCGTTATCGTTCTCCTGTAGTCCCTGTCTTGCGCGCCCTGCACAGAGGGCGCGGTTGGTTGCTGCTCAGGCGCCGCTAATGGCATGGCGGGCGACAAAATGGCCCGGCGCCACTTCCAGTAACGGTGCCACTTCCGGCTCATCACCCAGCGGGCGAATCGGGCTGGGGATCTCATCGACCATCAGCGCCCGCTCGCGGTGCCGATGCGCCGGATCGGCCACCGGCACCGCGGCCATCAGTTTTTTGGTATAAGGATGGCGCGGCTGTTCGAATACCGCCTGACGCGGCCCCATCTCCACAATCTGTCCGAGATACATCACCGCCACGCGATGGCTGATGCGCTCCACCACCGCCATGTCGTGGGAAATAAACAGGAAGGCGATGCCAAATTCACGCTGTAAATCCAGCATCAGATTGATGATCTGCGCCTGAATCGACACATCCAGCGCGGAGACGGACTCGTCGGCGATCACTACTTTAGGATTGAGCGCCAGCGCGCGTGCGATGCAGATACGCTGGCGCTGACCGCCAGAAAACTCGTGCGGGTAGCGCTGCGCGTGTTCGGGTAGCAGACCGACGCGTTCCAGCAGCCAGGCGACGCGTTTCTCTGCCTGCGTGCGCCCCATGCTGCGATGCACCAGCAGCGGCTCCATAATTGAAAAGCCGACGGTAAGGCGCGGATCGAGCGACGCATACGGATCCTGAAAGATAAACTGAATATCGCGGCGCAGCGTGGCCAGCGCCCTGCCCTGCAGTGCATCAATGCGCTGGCCGTCAAAGGTGATGCTGCCGCCCTGGCTGGCGACCAGCCGCAGCAGCGAGCGTCCGGTGGTGGATTTGCCGCAGCCGGACTCGCCCACCAGCGCGAGGGTTTCGCCTGCATAAAGATCGAAACTGACTTTTTCCACCGCGTGGACGCGGCGCTTCACCCGATTGAGCAGCCCGCCACGAATATCAAAGCGCGTCACCAGATCGCGCACCTGTAAAATCGGCGGACGATCGTGACGCACGGTATCCTGCGGCGTGCTGGCCTCTTCGCGGCCGTTGGTATGCAGCAGCGGAAACTTCGCCGGCAGCGGCTGGCCGCTCATCGCCCCGAGCTTTGGCACGGCCGCCAGCAGCGCGCGGGTATACGGCTGCTGCGGCGCGTCGAACAACTGCTGCACCGGCGCGCGCTCAACCACATCGCCGCGATACATCACCTGCACGCGATCGGCCATCTCCGCCACCACGCCCATATCATGGGTAATAAAGATGACGCCCATCTGCATCTCTTTTTGCAGCACACGAATCAGCTGCAGAATCTGCGCCTGGATGGTGACGTCCAGCGCGGTGGTCGGCTCATCGGCAATCAGCAGCGCCGGCTTGCACGACAGCGCCATGGCGATCATCACGCGCTGGCGCATACCGCCGGAGAGCTGATGCGGATAGCGCGACAGCACATTGTGCGCTTCCGGAATGCGCACCAGATCCAGCATGCGTCGCGCTTCGGCCTGCGCCTGCTGGTGACTTTTACCCTGATGCAAACGAATAGATTCGGCGATCTGTTCACCGACGGTGAACACCGGGTTGAGCGACGTCATCGGCTCCTGAAAGATCATCGCCATGTCCGCACCGCGCACCCGGCGCATCTGGCTGGCGGACGCCCGCATCACATCCAGCACCTCGCCGTTGCGCCGCCGCAGCAGAATTTCACCGCTGACCGCGCCGCCGGCCTGTGCAATCAGACGCATCAGCGCCAGCGACGTCACCGATTTACCCGAGCCCGATTCGCCCACCAGCGCCAGCGTTTCTCCGCGATGCAGATCGAGTGAAAGCTGCCGCACGGCGTCCGTCACGCGCCCTTCATGCTCAAAGCGCACGCAGAGATCGCGTACCGCCAGCACCTGCTGCGGCGCAAACTGCTGCTGTAGATCCGTCATGCCTGCTCCTTAGCTGTCGCGGTAAATCGCCACCTCAACCTCGCCGCCCACATAAGCGAATCCGCGGTACATGCCTTCGCTGTTAAACGGCAGCGCCACGTTGCCGTGGGCATCAACGGCAATCAGCCCGCCGCTACCCTCCAGCTCCTGCACTTTGTCATGAATCACGCTGGCGGTGGCCTGTTGTAGCGAACGACCGCCATATTCCATCTGCGCTGAGACATCGTAAGCCGCCAGCGTACGAATAAACACTTCGCCGGTACCGGTACAGGAGACCGCCACGGTGGCGTTGTTGGCATAGCAGCCGGCGCCCGCCAGCGGTGAATCGCCGACGCGGCCCGCCTGCTTGTTGGTCATGCCGCCGGTGGAGGTGGCAGCCGCCAGATTACCCTGCAAATCGAGCGCCACCGCGCCCACGGTACCAAATTTGCGATCCGGGTCCAGCGGATCGCTCCCCTGCACCGCGCCATCATGATCCAGCAGCATTTGTTCGCTGCCCAGCGCGCGCTGCAGTTGCTCCCAGCGTTCTGGCGTCGAGAAGAAATCAGGCTCGACCGGCGTCAGCCCCTGTTGCGCGGCAAAGGCTTCCGCCCCACTGCCAATGAAGAGCACGTGCGGACTGGCTTCCAGCACTTTACGCGCGGCAAGAATCGGATTGCGGATCCGGCTGACGCCAGCGACGGCGCCGATATCCAGCGTACGGCCATCCATCAGGCTGGCATCCAGTTCATGGGTGCCCTGATGGGTGAACACGGCCCCTCTGCCGGCATTGAACAGCGGACACTCTTCCAGCAGCCGCACCGCTTCGGTCACGGCATCCAGCGCGCTACCGCCGCTGGCCAGAATCTGCTGGCCGGCGCTGACAATCGCGGCCAGTTGCTGACGATAGTGCTGCTCTTTTTCGGCGCTCATTGCCGCACGCGTAATCGCGCCGGCGCCGCCGTGAATTGCGATAACTGCTTTAGCCATAACCGTTACCCTGTCAAGGAATCAGAGCCAAAAACACTGATTTAGAATGGTTTTCATCTTTTTTTGGCAATTTTCGACTATAGAAAGCCCCTCCCTGCTTGTAAAGCAGAAAGTGTATCAGCGGTCATAACCTTTTAATGTGGATTATGCTTTTTTGTCGCATGTGACTCAGCGGACAAATGCCACCATAATAGGCAGCATTCGCCTTTAACCCGACAGAGATGGACATGGAACCTTTTACCGCCGGACTGATTTCCCTTGAAGACGCGCAGCAGAAAATGCTGCAGCAGCTGCAACCGATTAGCGATTGCCTGAGTGTCGCGCTGGCCGATGCCGCCGGGCGCATTACCGCGAAGCCGGTGATTTCGCCGCTGGACGTGCCGCCGTTCGATAACTCCGCGATGGACGGCTACGCGCTGCGCCTGAGCGACCTGTCCGCTGACCGCGTGCTGCCGGTAGCGGGCAAAGCGTTTGCCGGCGCCTCGTTTGATGGCGAGTGGCCAGCCGGCAGCGTGATTCGCATCATGACTGGCGCACCAGTCCCCGCCGGCTGCGACGCCGTGGTGATGCAGGAGCAAACCGAACCGCGTGACGGCGGCATTGTTATCACCGCGCCAGTGCGTGCCGGGCAAAATATTCGCCGCATCGGGGAAGATATTCAGGCCGGTAAGCAGGTACTGGATGCCGGCGTGCGGCTCGGTGCCGCCGAGCTGCCGCTGCTGGCGTCGCTGGGTATTGCGGAGGTCAGCGTGCTGCGTAAGCTGCGCGTGGCCATTTTCTCCACCGGTGACGAACTGCAGGCGGTCGGCCAGCCGCTGGCTGAGGGCCAGATTTATGACACCAACCGCTTCACCGTGGCGCTGATGCTGCGCAAACTTGGCTGCGAGGTGATCGACCTTGGCGTGATCGCTGATGATCCCGCGAAGCTGCGCCAGGCCTTCAGCGAAGCCGATCGCCAGGCCGATGTGGTGATCAGCACCGGCGGCGTTTCAGTGGGCGAGGCGGATTTCACCAAAGCGATGCTCGAAGAGCTGGGCGCGATTACCTTCTGGAAACTGGCGATCAAACCCGGCAAGCCGTTTGCCTTTGGCCGTCTGGCCAACAGCTGGTTCTGCGGGTTGCCTGGCAATCCGGTGTCGGCGGCCGTGACCTTCTATCAGCTGGTGCAGCCGCTGCTGGCCACGCTGACCGGCCAGACCACGCGCATCATGCCGCTGCGCCAGCGCGCGCGCGCAACGCAGCGTCTGAAGAAAGCGCCGGGCCGACTCGATTTTCAGCGCGGCATCCTCAGTCGCGGCGATGATGGCGTACTGGAAGTGCGCAGCACCGGTGCGCAGGGCTCGCACGTGTTCAGTTCCTTTGCGCTGGCCGACTGCTTTATTGTGCTGGAGCGCGATCGCGGTGACGTTGAGCCAGGCGAATGGGTTGATGTCGAGGCCTTCAACAGCCTGCTGGAGGGCTAATGCACACAGAGCTGAGCGATGAAGAGATGCTGCGCTACAACCGGCAGATTGTGCTGCGCGGCTTCGATTTCGACGGCCAGGAACGGCTAAAAGCCTCACGGGTGCTTATCGTTGGCCTGGGCGGACTGGGCTGTGCCGCCGCGCCCTATCTTGCCGCCGCCGGCGTCGGTCATCTGACGCTGCTGGATTTCGATCGCGTCAGCCTGAGTAATCTGCAACGCCAGATTCTGCACAGCGATGAGCGCATCGGCATGGCAAAAGTCGCCTCGGCCCGTCAGCAGCTGGCGGCGCTCAATCCGCACTGCACGCTGGAGGCGATCGATGCGCAGCTGGATGAAGCCGCGCTCGGCGAACTGATTGCGCGTCACGATGCGGTGCTGGACTGCAGCGACAATGTCACCACGCGCGAACAGGTGAACCGCGGATGTTTTCAGCATCGGGTGCCGCTGATCTCCGGCGCCGCCATTCGTATGGAAGGCCAGCTCAGCGTATTTACCTGGCAGCCCGGCGAGCCCTGCTATCGCTGCATCAGCCGCCTGTTCGGCGAGCAGACGCTGAGCTGTGTCGAAGCCGGCGTGATGGCTCCGCTGGTCGGCGTGGTGGGTGCGATGCAGGCGATGGAAACGCTGAAGGTGCTGAGCGCCTTTGGCCAGCCGGCCAGCACGCGACTGCTGATGTACGATGCGATGAGCGCCGAGTTTCGCAGCCTGAAAGTGGCGCAGGATGCGCAATGTGAAGTGTGTGGCAAGCGTGAGGAATAACGCCGGGGCGTGACATAAGCGTCAGGTATTGCTGAGCGGCGCAAATTATCAGGCGATAAATTGCGCCGCTGATGATGGCGGCTGCTAAACGGCTACGCCATTAGACGATGCCCTGGCTGCGCAGGTAATCTTCGTAGTTGCCGGTGAAGTCAACGATGCGATCGCCTTTCATCTCGATCACGCGCGTCGCCAGCGAGCTGACGAACTCACGGTCGTGCGAGACGAAAATCAGCGTGCCTTCGTACATCTCCAGCGCCATGTTCAGTGACTCGATCGACTCCATATCCAGGTGGTTGGTCGGTTCGTCCATCACCAGGATGTTTGGCTTCTGCATCATCAGCTTGCCAAACAGCATGCGGCCCTTCTCACCACCGGACAGCACTTTCGCTGGCTTCTTAATGTCGTCGTGGCTGAACAGCAGACGACCAAGAATACTGCGCACCGCCTGCTCGTCGTCGCCTTCCTGCTTCCACTGGCTCATCCAGTCGAACACGCTCAGGTCGTCAGCAAAATCTTCGGCGTGATCCTGGGCGTAGTAACCAATGCGCGCATTCTCCGACCATTTCACCGTGCCGCTATCCGGCTGCAGTTCGCCGACCAGCGTTTTCAGCAGCGTGGATTTACCAATACCGTTGGCGCCGAGGATAGCCAGTTTCTCACCCACTTCCAGCAGCAGGTTAAGATTTTTAAACAGCGGACCGTTATCAAATCCTTTGGTCAGTGCTTCCACTTCCAGCGCATTACGGAACAGCTTTTTATCCTGCTCGAAACGAATATACGGGTTCTGACGGCTGGAGGCTTTTACCTCATCCAGTTTGATTTTATCAATCTGCTTCGCGCGCGAGGTGGCCTGACGCGATTTTGAGGCGTTGGCGCTAAAGCGACTAACGAAGGATTGCAGATCGGCAATTTGCGCTTTCTTCTTGGCGTTATCCGCTAATAAACGCTCGCGCGCCTGGGTCGCCGCCGTCATATATTCGTCATAATTGCCGGGATAAACGCGCAGCTCACCGTAATCCAGATCCGCCATGTGCGTACACACCATATTCAGGAAGTGACGGTCATGCGAAATGATGATCATGGTACTGTCACGTTCGTTAAGCACCTGCTCCAGCCAGCGAATGGTGTCAATATCCAGGTTGTTGGTCGGTTCGTCGAGTAACAAAATATCCGGGTTAGCAAATAATGCCTGCGCCAGCAGCACACGCAATTTCCAGCCTGGGGCAATTTCACTCATCGGACCGTAATGCTGCTCCACCGGAATGCCCACGCCGAGTAATAATTCTCCGGCGCGTGATTCGGCACTGTAACCGTCCATTTCACCGTAGGCGACCTCAAGGTCGGCGACTTTATAGCCTTCCTCTTCGCTCATTTCCGGCAATGCATATATGCGATCGCGCTCCTGCTTCACCGCCCACAATTCCTGGTGCCCCATAATCACGGTATCCAGCACGCTATATTGCTCGAAAGCAAACTGATCCTGGCGAAGCTTACCGATGCGCTCATTAGGGTCGAGGGAAACATTTCCGTTAGTCGGAACCAGGTCGCCGCCCAGTATTTTCATGAAGGTCGATTTACCGCTGCCGTTCGCACCGATTAAACCGTAACGATTACCGCCGCCAAATTTAACGGAGATATTCTCAAACAGCGGCTTACTGCCGAACTGCATAGTGATATTGCTGGAAACTAACACGGCATTGACCTTTGTTACGCAGTGGAGGAAAAAACAGCGGGCATTATGCCAGAAGCGGCCTGGATGAGCCACCTCTGCACCCGGATACGCAGAGGCAAGGCGGAGAACACCTTGTTGCCAGAGGTAAAATAATTGCGACCGTGCCGGACAGGTTATCCACGGCGCGGGAAGTGAACCGCCGCCCGTGCCCGGAGCGAGGCCAATAAAAAAGCCGGAGACGCTGACGCCTCCGGCTCCCGCTTACAAGGATTGTGCAGATTATTTGATCAGGAAGCTGTCGAGGCTTTTACCTGCATCCAGCGCTTTTTTAATCGCAGCTGGGGTACGGCCCTGACCGGTCCATGATTTCTCTTCACCGTTTTCGTCGGTGTAAGAATATTTCGCCGGACGCGGCGCACGCTTGGCGCGTTTTTTACCGGTTTCCAGTGCACCCAGTAATTCGTTCGGGTCGATACCGTCTGCCAGCAGCATTTCACGATATTTAGACAGCTTCTCTTCTTTTTCGCGGTTCTGCGCTTCTTCCGCTTCAACTTCGTCGCGGCGCTCAGTCACCACGACGGTTAATTTTTCCAGAATTTCTTCCAGATCGCTCAGTGGCAGTTCACGAGCCTGTGCACGTAATGTGCGAATGTTGTTCAGAACTTTAAATGCGTCACTCATCACAATGTCCTTGCTTAAGGGGGTTAAATAAACTGTAGTGGCAAGATTACCCAATTCAAATAAAAAAATAAATTAATTTTGCAGACCGGATTAATCCGAATGGATTAGCATATTCCTGGCAGGCGCGTTTAAACCCAATGTGCGGCGTGAATTAACGGTGAATTAACATCAGCGGTTCAGTACCACCGGCTGGAACTGGAATCGATTTCATTGCTTATTCACGCGTAGGAAACAAGCGTTTAGCGCTTATTGTGCGCTGAGGCAGAAGTCAGCATAAAGGTAAAAAAACATTAATAGTGTAAGTAAAATCCGTTTTTAACGCGGATGGCTTTAGCGTCACAGATGCGAGCAATATCTCATTTTGCCATTAAATAAATAAAAAAAGGCCGGTTGTTCACCGGCCATCATGCAAAAATCGTATGTCTGTGGTTATCCGCTTTTCTTCACTGCCGGTCGCAATACCTGGGGTGCCGGCGCATCAGACAGCCGGTCGTGCAAATAATGTTCAATCTGCTCCAGCGAACGATGGCGTGTTTCCGGTACCCAGCGAATAACAAAAATCGCGCCGCCTATGCCAATCAGCGCGAAAATAAAGAACGCGCCGGATAAGCCAACCGACGCCAGCAGCACCGGGAACAGCAGAGAAATAAGAAAATTAGCGATCCACAACGCAAATACCGCGCCGCCCATAAAAATACCGCGTAACCGTGTGGGAAAAATTTCTGACAGCAGCAGCCAGGTAACCGGCGATAACGCGCCCTGCTGGAAACTCAGAAACATCAGCATACCCAGCAGCACCATATAACTGCGCAAGATATCCGGCTGACCGTTAACTGTTTCCGGCATCAGGTAACTGACGGTGCCAATAAACACCAGACAGGCGGTACAACCAAACTGACCTATCATCGTCATGGTGCGGCGACCGATGCGCCCCAGCAGCCAGATCCCCACAAAGGTCATTAATACCGAGACCGCGCCATTGGCAATGGTGGCAAACAGCGCAGCGTCATTGCTCATCCCCACCGCTTTCAGCATGGTCGGCGCGTAGTACATGATGGTATTCACGCCGGTCAGTTGCTGGATGGCGGCAATACCGATACCGATCAGGAACAGTTTGATCAGCCATGGCTGGCGCAGTTCCCGCAGACGCGGACGCTGCTGTTGCTCGTCCGACAGCGTCTCTTCGATCTCCATCATCTCCCACTCAACATCTTCGCGCGCGCGGGTGCGTTCCAGAACCTTGCGCGCCTCAGCGAGACGGCCTTTCATGGCATACCAGCGCGGCGTGTCCGGCATAAACATCATCCCGAACCACAGCAGCACCGCCGGCAGCGTGGCGACCGCCAGCATCCAGCGCCAGGTCGTGTCGCCCCCCCAGGCCGCGTTGAAGCCGGCGTTCGACATATAGGCCAGCATCTGGCCGGAAACGATCATCAGCTCCTGCATGGTCACCAGCTGACCCCGTTTGTTGGCCGGTGCCATTTCGGCGATATACACCGGTACGGTGGCGGACGCACCGCCCACGGCCACGCCAAGGACCAGGCGGAAGAAAATCATCCAGCTGACATCAGGTGCCAGTGCGGTACCCAGCGCGCCGAGTGCAAAAATAATCGCCAGTACCAGAATAATTTTTCTCCGCCCGACCGCGGCGGCAAAGTGACCGGAAGCCAGTGCGCCAAACGCCGCGCCGAACAGCAGACTGCTGGTCACCAGCCCGGTGGTAAATGGGGTGAGATGCAGATCGTCGCCCATGAATAACAGTGCGCCGGAGATCACGCCGGTATCGTAGCCAAACAGCAAACCACCGAGGGTGGCAATCAGCGCAATGACCTTCACAAAAGGCTCGGTGCGCGTGCTGCTGTTTGGCCCTGATGCCGGATTGGGCGTCATCCAGGTTTCGCGGGACATAACCAACTCCTTTCCTGAGATAAGAAGCCTTAAAATAGATTATTCCCACCACAATAAATAAATATGAAATTTAAATTTTGCGCCACGGGTCATTACCTTTGCCTTTAATTGAGATAATGATCACACAACCTGATTCAGTACACAGAAAATGCAGTGCAAATTTTGCACAACAAACAGAAGGGAGAATATTTATTTCACGGAAGGCGCTGACCGCACGCCGTGAATGCGGTCAGCGATGGCAGATTAATTGACTGCGGTGGCCGGACCAAAGACGTCATAGTCCGGCAGCGTCACCTGCTGATACGGCTCCCAGCCGCCGCCCAGCGCTTTATACAGCGCTACCAGGTCCAGTGCGCTTTGCATGCGCGCCTGGGTGGATTGCGCCTGCGACTGCGCCAGCTGGCGCTGGGCATCCAGCACCTCAAGGAAGGTGGAGATGCCCTGTTTGTAACTGTCACTGGCGAGGTCAAAGGCGCGCTGCAGTGCACCGGTGGTCTCATCCAGCGCGGTGACCTGCTGCTGATCGGCGCGGTAGCTGACCAGCGCATTTTCCACATCCTGCAGCGCCGTCAATACCGTCTGGCGATAATCGAGCGCCGCGCTCGCCTGCTGCGCGCGCGCCAGTTTCACACTGGAAACCAGACGTCCGCCCTGAAAAATCGGGATCGACAGCGCCGGGCCGACGCTGAAGAAGTGGCTGCTCCAGTCGTCAAGGTAGCTGGCATCGGTGTTGCGCACCCCCAGCTGCCCGGTGAGCGACAGGCTGGGGAACAGGTTCGCGACCGATACGCCGATATTGGCGGTCTGTGCATGCAGATTCGCTTCAGCCTGGCGGATATCCGGACGACGACGCGCCAGCGTCGATGGAATGCCCACCGCCACCAGCTTCGGCAACGCCGGCAGCGCTTTGCTGCTCATCAGTTCGTTATCCAGTGCGCCCGGCGTTTTGCCCAGCAGCACTGCCAGGCCGTTCATCGCCTGACGCTCCTGGGCCTGATACTGCGGCAGCTGCGCGTTAAGGGAGGCCAGCTGCGCACGGGCATTCTCAACATCGGTGAGCGGCGCCAGACCGTTACGCTGCTGGCTCTGCGTCAGCTCCCAGGTTTGCTGCGCCACGTTGATTTGCTGTTGCAGCGTTGCCAGCACCGCCTGCGCGCCGCGCAGCTGCAGATACGCGCGCGCGACCTCGGCTTCCAGCGACACCAGCGCATCGTTACGCTGCTCAATCGCCGCCTGCTGCTGCGCGTCCGCCATCTCCATCTGGCGTCGTACTTTGCCCCATAAATCCAGTTCCCAGCTGGCGTCAAAGCTGCCCTGATACAGCGTGACCGAATGGGTCAGACCGTTGAGCTGATCTGCCACGTCATCATCCACCTGATCGTACACCCCGTTGGATTTCAGCATGCCTTTCAGGCCGAGCTGCTGACGCGTCACTTTGGCGGAGCCGTTAAGCGACGGGAACAGCCCGCCACGTGCCTGCGCCAGCTGTTCGCGCGCACCGGCGATGCGCAGCACCGACTGTTGCAGCGTCAGGTTGCCGGCGATGGCGCGCTCAATCAGGCTATCGAGCTGAGGGTCGTTAAAGCTTTTCCACCACGAAGGATTGGTCGCGGACGCCAGCGGTTTTGAGGCTTCCTGAGAGGGCAAATCACGGTAGCTACCGGGCGTGTGCGCCTGCGGCGGCTGATAATCGGGCCCGACGGCACAACCCGCCAGCAGCATGGACAGCGCCAGCAGCGTCAGCGACGGCGTAACGCGCGAAGAGGTGATCATGTTAATGTGCTCCTGCACTGCCTTCGCTCTTGATCGGCGAAAGCAACCAACAAAAAGGAATCAATAGCACGGCGACAATGCTCAGGCCCATGAACACGTCGATGTAAGCCAGAATACGCGCCTGGGCAATCATCTCCTGATAGAGCTGACCGCTGGCCAGCGTCAGCGGATCGCCCACCGCACTGGTAAAGTCACGAATCGCCTGCGCCCAGTGCTGCAGCGTGAGGTTGAACTGCTCATTGAGCGGCGACATGTTGTGCACCATGTGGGCCGATCGCACCTGTTCACGTTCGGTGATGCCGGCAGTGGCCAGCGAGATGCCGATCGAACCGGCCACGTTACGAAACATGGTGAACAGCGCGGAGGCATCCGCATTCAGGCGCTGCGGCACGGTGATAAAGGCAATGGTGGTGAGCGGCACAAACAGGAAGCCGAGGCCAATCGACTGCGCGCTGCGCATCAGCACCAGCGTGGTGAAATCCACGTTGGGCGTCAGGGTGCTGGAATAGAAGAAGGCCAGCGCCAGACAGGTAAAGCCAAAGGCGATGATGTAGCGTGTCTGCACAATCGGCATCAGCTTCAGCACCAGCGGGATGGTGAGCACGATCAGGACCGCGCCGGGCGACAGCACCAGCCCGGACCAGGTGGCGGTATAACCGAGATCCTGCTGCGCCAGCTGCGGTAACACTACCGAGCTGCCATAAAGAATCATCGCCATGCCCGCCATCAGCAGACCGGCCACCCAGAAGTTACGATCCTTCATCACCGTGATATCCACCACCGGCTTGCGTGCATACAGCAGCCAGTAAACCGCACCGACGATGCCGACGGCCGCCAGCATGGCAAACAGGCGAATGAAGTGTGAAGCGAACCAGTCTTCGTCTTCACCGCGATCGAGAAATACCTGCAAACAGCCGAGACCCAGGGTAATCAGGCTGATACCGATATAGTCGATTTTCAGCCGGCCCTTCGCCCACTTGCGCTCCCACGGCGGATCTTCCAGCAACTGATAGATCGCCAGCACCGTGAGGATCCCCACCGGAATATTAATAAAGAACACCCAGCGCCAGCTGTAGTTGTCGGTGATCCAGCCACCGAGCGTCGGGCCAATGACCGGCGCGACGATAATGGCAATCGATGACAGGCCAAAAGCCTTGCCGCGATCTTCCGGCTTGAAGTAATCCAGCAGCACCGACTGCTGCACCGGTTGCAGCCCGCCGCCGAAGAAGCCCTGCAGTACGCGGAACAGAATGATTTGCCACAGCTCGGTGGCAATGCCGCACAGGAAGGAGCAGATGGTAAACATCACGATGCAGATCAGGAAGAACTGCTTGCGCCCAAACAGGCGGCTGAAAAAGGCCGAGATCGGCAGCACAATGCCATTGGCGACCAGATAGGAGGTCAGTACCCAGGTGGATTCATCGTAGCTGGATGACAGCGACCCGGCGATGTGCGGCAGCGCGACGTTAACGATGGTGGTGTCCAGAATTTCCATGAACACCGCCAGAGTTACCGTGATGGCAACCAGCCAGGGATTGCTGGCCGGACGCCAGCTTTCGCTCGCACTCATTCCACCGTCACCTTCGGTTCAACCGACAGGCCAAGCGGCAGCGGATGATTTGGGTCGAGCCCTTTATCAATCACAATTTTTACCGGCACGCGTTGCACAATCTTCACGTAGTTACCGGTGGCATTCTCGGCCGGGAAGGTAGAGAAGCGCGAGCCGGAGCCCATCTGCACGCTGTCGACGTGCCCTTCCAGCTTCATGTCCGGCCAGGCATCAACGCCAATCTCCACTTTATCGCCCGGATTCATGCGTGCCAGCTGCGACTCTTTGAAGTTGGCGGTGATCCAGATATCCGGCGATACCAGCGAAAACAGCGCGCTGCCGGCCTGCACCAGCGTACCGGGCTGCACGTTGCGTTTGGTGACGAAACCGTCATACGGCGCGCGGACTTCGGTGTAAGAGAGGTTAAGCTCGGCAGTGTTGAGCTGAGCCCGGGCTTGCTCGACCTGCTGCTGCCGCGCTTCAACATTGGTTTCCTGCTGGCGAATCTGCAACTGCACCTGCGAGGCCACTTCGACCTGCGCTTTGGCGCTCTGCAGCTGCGCTTCAGCCGAGCGTAACTGCGCAGCGGCGGTATCGATATTGCGCTGCGAGGTTGCGCGCGGGTCAACACCGCGCTGACGACGGTAATCCGCCTGCGCATTGAGTAAATTGGCCTGCGCCCGCGCCTGGTCGGCCAGCGCCTGATCGCGCTGCGCCGGATATTGCACCCGTGCCAGCGCCAGCTGCGCCTGCGCCTGATGCAGCTGCGCCTGCGCCAGACCGAGCTGTGCTTTGGCCTGATCGCGCTGTGCGGCGTTGTCACGCGGATCGATCAGCACCAGCAGATCGCCCTTCTTCACCCGCTGGTTATCTTTTACCAGCAGCTGCACCACGTAGCCCGACGCTTTGGGCGCGATGGTCACGGCATCGCCTTCGGTGAACGCATCGTCGGTGGTTTCAATGTTGCGCGTGCTAAACCAGAACCAGAATCCCACCAGCAGCATAATCACCACCACAATCGCCAGAATGATCAGCGGCTTTTTGCCGGGGCGTTTACGGGGTGATTGCTCGTTATCCTGACTGGAATCTGACGTGTTGTTGTCTTTTTGCTCATCGGCGGATGGCGGATTGTGGTTTTCACTCATAATTTGTCATCACTGGCTGGTAATCCCGATCCCCGGGCGAAACGGTCAACTTAACCTTAGATGGGAAATTGACAAATGCCAGTGTAACTTTACATAAGCTAACATCCGACGCATTTTCTGCCACATCACTTAACGCGCTGATAAATCAGCGCGTCTTGCAAAGGCGGACAGGTGGGTCAGGGTTAACGCAGCAGCTGTAACAACAGCCAGCCGCACAGCATCGACCAGGCAAGCATCGGCAGGGAAAACAGATGGAAACGCCACCACACTTTGGCGTCCTGTGCCATGCGCAGCGCAATCAGGTTGGCCAGCGATCCCGGCAGCAGGCCAAAGCCGCCGATATTCACCGCCCAGGCCAGCACTTCGGAAGGCGGGACTTTTTGTAACAGCAGAATAGTGGCCGGCACGTTGCTGATCACCTGTGACAGGCCAATCGCCAGCAGATAGATACCGCCCTCGCCCAGCTGACCGATGGCGGCAAAATGCGGCTGCAAAATGGGCAGGTGCATCAGTAAAAAGACATCAATGAACATCGCCACGAACACCAGCAGCAGGCTCCAGTCGATGGTCGCCAGCACCTGACGCGCCATCAGCAGAAAACAGCCCGCCACCAGTAGCAGCGCCCAGCCGGTGAGTTTCAGCTCCAGCGCGACGATAAACACCACGTACAGCAGCACGCTGACGATAAACAGCGGTTTCTGCCACTGCTGATTGCCCGGTGCATCATGCTTCTCAATGCTGCGCGCCGGGAAGCTAAACCACGTCAGCACCACCAGCGTCAGCATCAGCATCGCCGCCAGCGGCGCCATCTGACCGATAAAACCGGCCACGCTGAGCGTGCCGTGGCTCCACAGCAGGATATTTTGCGGATTGCCGACCGGCGTCAGCAACGAGCCGGCGTTGACCGCCAGCGCTTCAAAGATGATCAGCCGGGAGATGGGCAGGCGCGAGAACTTGCGCAGCGTCAGCGTGAGCGGCACCAGGATAAACAGCGCCACATCATTGGTCAGGAAGGTCGAGAGCAGCGCCGCCGCACACACCATAAATAGCGCCAGCGTGCGTTCGTGCTGGAAGCCCTGCGCCAGCCGCGCGCCGAGCACATCAAAATAGCCGCTGTTTTCCAGCCCTTTCGTCAGCATCAGCAAACCGGTGAGCGTCATGATGGTATGCCAGTCAACGGCGGCGGGCAGCTGCGGCCAGCGGTAATCCGCCAGCGGCAACAGAATCACGCCCAGCAGCAACAGTAAATGCAAAACGCGGTCACGCATTAAGGAACGAAGCACGATGGGCATGATGGCAGAAGGCCTTGTAGGTTAGCGATTCTCGTAAAATTTCTGGAACACGGCGAGGGTTTCATCACTGACGTGATGCTCGAGCCCTTCGGAATCCCGGCGGGCGGTTTCCGGACTGACGCCCAGCGCCAGCAGAAAGGTTTCAACGATGTGATGGCGCACGCGGCTGGCTTCAGCCAGCTTCTCGCCTTCCGGGGTGAGGAACACGCCGCGATACGGCACCTGCTCAACCAGACCGGTGGTACTGAGACGCTTCAGCATTTTGGCCACGGTCGGCTGCGAAACGCCCAGGCGTGCCGCCATGTCAACCTGGCGCGCCTCGCCAAATTCACGAATTAAATCAGAGATTAACTCAACGTAATCATCAATCAGCTCACGGCGATGCGCTTCGCGTACCTGGCGAAATCCTTCGACATGCTCCTCAATATCTTTCAGCGGCCCCTGGGGCATGTGGGTGGCGCTTTTCGCACGACGACTCATTCAGCTTCCTCTTTATTATCTGCCGCACTTTACCTGCGGTGCGGGCTGGCTGCGCTCATTGTAAACCAGGCACAAATAAGCACAAATTTTTCCTGAATAGTGTTGGCTAAAGAGTATAGCCAGTGCTATCTTTGTACATGTTGTAAGCGAATAGCCTACAAAGGAGGCAACGATGAACGAACCCTGGCTGTTGCTGCTCCTTTTCCTGCTGTTTATTGCAGGGCTGTGCTTACTGTTGAGTTACCCGTTTTCCAGGAGGTAAAGATGAGCACGATGAAAAGCTGCCTCGACTGCGGCAAATGCTTCCAGACCGTACAAAGCAAACCGGCTTTTGAGCTGAAGTCGCTGTTGTGTCTGTTTAGCCGCTCGCCTTTTGCCCTGCGCCTGATGCTGCTTGAGAAACTGACCGGCAAAAAAATCGCCGCGCAGCCCTGCCCGAATCTGATCTGGCGCGGCTGAGTTTCCTCAGGGCTTCACAGTCTGACCCGCTGCCTGCAGCGGGTTTTATTTTGCCTGCGAAAAACGCCCTTCACGGCAGCGTTTGCAGGCATAAAAAAACGGCCCGTAAAGGGCCGTTTCTGTGCAACTCTGGTCTAAGCAAAAACTTAGAAGCTGTAACCTACGCCAGCAATCCAGGTGCCCACGTCGACGTTACGGATGCGGCTCTGCTCGT
The DNA here is from genome assembly GCF_030024295.1 of Pantoea sp. Pa-EAmG. NCBI lineage: Bacteria > Pseudomonadati > Pseudomonadota > Gammaproteobacteria > Enterobacterales > Erwiniaceae > Pantoea > Pantoea sp. Pa-EAmG. Next base: position 465 of record NZ_JASEWO010000006.1, on the reverse strand, counting down.
AGCCCACGTCCAGAGCAACGTTCTGGATTGGGTTGAACTGCATACCTGCGCCGTAAGAGAAGCCTACGTCGCTGCTGTCGGTTTTAGACTGACCGGCAGTCTGGTTCTGCTGGTATTTGCCGTAGCCGATACCTACTACGCCGTAGATGCTGGCCCAGTCGTTCAGACGGTAAGCCGGACCACCGGTGATGCCGTAGTACTGACCTTTGTTGTACACGCCATCTTCAGTGCGATCTTTTTCGGTGTAGGTGAAAGAACCGATCCAACCCAGTGGGTTAGAACCGTCTTCGTAGCGGTATTTCAGGTTGAAGCCGTTAGCTTTGTTAGCAACGCCCTGATAGTCGCTCTGCGCGTAGCCGGCAGAAACGGTGCTCTGTGCCATGGCGGAACCAGCGGAAACTGCCAGTACACAAGCCAGTGCTGAAAGACATGCAATTTTTTTCATAACCACCTCAAATGTGAATA
>NZ_JASEWO010000076.1:0-20849 GCF_030024295.1 Pantoea sp. Pa-EAmG | reverse complement strand
CACCTAACGCCTTATGCTTAAATTTTTATTATAGATAGCCAGAAAATCATAAAAGAAAGATTGGTCATTTGCGGGCAGGTGCAACACTAAACCACAGATTTAAAAAACGTTTTTTTCGCTGCCGATGCGCTTTCGCTGCTGAATTAAGCAGATAGCTTTTGTTAATAAACGGTTTGAATTTGCTGTTTCGGCCGGGATAATTTCAGAGTGATAGCGATCACGAATTGAATAAATGGCGGGAAGGATTGTCAGGGAAGGTGATAATAACGGGCTCCAGCCGGAGCCCGTTGCGGAAAATACACTTACTCGTCTTCGAGATAGGTGTAGCCGTAAAGCCCACTCTCAAACTCTTCAAGGAACTGCGCCCGCAGCTCTTCGTCAATATCCTGCTGCTGTTTTACCTGATCGCGGAATAACGTCATCAGATCGTTAGGATTGAGCTGCACGTATTGCAGCATATCCGCCACGGTATCCCCTTCATCAGACAGCTGCACTTCTACGCTGCCATCCGGGAAGGCGAAGACGTCAACCGCTTCGGTATCGCCAAACAGGTTATGCATATTGCCGAGGATTTCCTGATACGCCCCGACCATAAAGAAGCCCAGCATCGGTGGATTATCCACATCGTATTCCGGCATTGGCATGGTGGTGGCAATACCGTCGCCGTCAACGTAGTGATCGATGGTGCCATCGGAATCACAGGTGATATCCAGCAGTACCGCACGACGCTGCGGAGTTTTGTTCAGTCCTTCCAGCGGCAGTACCGGGAACAGCTGATCGATGCCCCACGCATCCGGCATCGACTGGAACAGCGAGAAGTTGACGTAAATCTTATCCGCCATGCGCTCCTGCAGCTCATCAATGATCGGCCGATGGGCGCGGTTGCTCGGGTCAAGGTGCTGCTGAATATAGTGGCAGATGCTGAGATACAGCTGCTCTGCCCAGGCGCGCTGACCGAGATCGTAGGTGCCTGACGAATAGCCGGTATGGATGTCGAACAGGTCCATCTGGCTGTCATGCAGCCATTCGCGCAGCGAACGGCGTACGCTTGGCTCGTGCATCTCCTGCCAGGTATCCCACAGGCTCTGAATCGGGCGCGGTGAGTCAGCATCCGGTGCGACCGGCGTACTGAATTCATTGCGCTCAACGCCGATGATGTTGGAGACCAGCACGGTATGGTGCGCGGTCACCGCACGCCCCGATTCCGTAATCACGGTCGGATGCTCCAGACCGTGCTCTTCACAGGCGTCGCCGATGGCCCAGATCACGTTATTGGCGTATTCGTTCAGGCCGTAGTTGACCGAGCAGTCTGACTGCGAACGCGTGCCTTCGTAGTCAACCCCAAGCCCGCCGCCGACGTCAAAGCACTTGATGTTGACGCCCAGCTTCGCCAGCTCAACATAGAAGCGCGCCGATTCACGCACGCCGGTGGCGATATCGCGAATATTGGACATCTGCGAGCCGAGGTGGAAATGCAGCAGCTGCAGGCTGTCGAGACGACCCGCTTTGCGCATGATATCGACCAGCTGCAGCACCTGCGATGCCGCCAGACCAAATTTGGATTTCTCGCCGCCACTCGACTGCCACTTACCGGAGCCCTGCGATGCCAGACGGGCGCGAATGCCGAGACGCGGCACCACGTTCAGCCGCTCGGCTTCTTCCAGCACCAGGCGCACTTCGGTCATCTTCTCAATCACCAGATAGACTTTATGGCCGAGCTTTTCACCAATCAGCGCCAGACGGATATATTCGCGGTCTTTGTAGCCGTTACACACAATCACCGAGCGGGTTTTCCCGGCGTGCGCCAGCACCGCCATCAGCTCAGCTTTGGAACCCGCCTCCAGCCCCAGCGGCTCGCCGGAGTTGACCAGCGATTCAATCACGCGCTTATGCTGGTTAACCTTGATCGGGTAAACCAGGAAGTAGTCGCCCTTATAGCCGTAGGATTCACGCGCGCGTTTAAAGGCGGCATTAATCGAACGCAGACGGTGCTGCAGAATTTGCGGGAAGCAGAACAGCGCAGGCAGGCGCTGGCCGTCGGCCTCGCGCTCTTTAACCAGCTTCGCCAGGTCAACGCGCACTTCCGGCTGATCCGGATCCGGGCAGACGCTGATGTGGCCGAGTTCGTTGACGTCGTAATAGTTGTTTCCCCACCAGGCAATGTTGTAGGTGCGCAGCATTCTGCTTGCGTCCTGATCGTTCATCGCCACCTCCTGCATCGAGCGGAGTACACCCTGTTCGCCAGCTGACGAACCCTTGATATTCTTCATGTCGTCAGACATCACGAACCTCAATTTTCCGTTGAAATATGAAAAAGTTGCCGGATTTTGCTGCTACTGCGCCGGATGCAAATTTCCTCATTCTGCTTATCTTGCCTCAGCAGGTTACCGTGCGCCTTACTGAGGTTAAGTGTAAAACACCGTGCCGGAAGCGGTGAACAACGGGGCAAAATCGTCCCGCATCACCTCACCACAGGCGAGTGAAACACAGCAGAGAAACTGGGGGAATAGCTTAGCCGGCGCTCGTGTCGGGATAATTACCGCAGCGCAGAAAACTTCGACGAGAGAAAAGAGCAGAACTGGAAATGGAAAGGCGTGCCAGCGCGCCAGAACGGCGCCGTGAACCGAAGAGAGCGAAAATGTGGTTCATTGTTTTTATCACCTCCAGCGCCTGCTAACAGCATGCGGAAACGGAGTGGATGAAAATCAGATCAACAGCCTCTGACAGCGCGACGCACGGGGGCGTCATCCATGGGACAACTGCGGCGTTTTATACAGTCTGACGCGGCAAAATGCAAAATCTTTGTCGGCGCGCTGCGGCGGGTGTCAGGAAAATATTCCAGTTGATCTGTAGCGATAAATGCGGATGGCGAAAAAGCACTGGAAAAACGCGCACTGAGTGACCTAAAATAGCCGTCCAGATGGTTTTCCATCTAAACTGATTAACATCCAGGCGGTGTGAGCCTGGTACGCTGACACTTCCTACTGCTTGCGGCTTTGCCTGAAGGGGCGTCGAGCTGGCATCATCCCGCTTACGCTATGCAGTCGAATTCAAACCATTTGCAAGGTAAAGAACAGAATGGCTAAACACCTTTTTACATCCGAGTCCGTATCAGAAGGACATCCTGATAAAATCGCCGATCAGATTTCCGATGCCGTGCTGGACGCCATCCTTGAACAGGATCCCAAAGCACGCGTCGCCTGCGAAACCTACGTAAAAACCGGGATGGTGCTGGTTGGCGGTGAGATCACCACCAGCGCCTGGGTTGATATCGAAGAGATCACCCGTAATACCGTACGTGAAATCGGCTATGTTCATTCCGATATGGGCTTTGATGCTAACTCTTGTGCGGTGCTGAGCGCGATTGGTAAACAGTCGCCGGACATCAACCAGGGCGTAGACCGTACCGATCCGCTGGAACAGGGCGCGGGCGACCAGGGCCTGATGTTTGGTTACGCCACCAATGAAACCGACGTGCTGATGCCGGCACCGGTGACCTACGCGCACCGTCTGGTGCAGCGTCAGGCTGAAGTGCGTAAAAACGGTACGCTGCCATGGCTGCGCCCGGATGCCAAAAGCCAGATTACCTTCCAGTACGACGGCGGCAAGATTGTCGGTATCGATGCGGTAGTGCTGTCAACTCAGCATTCAGAAGAGATTTCACAGGCCGATCTGCGTGAAGCAGTGATGGAAGAGATCATCAAGCCGGTACTGCCGACCGAGTGGATTAACGCCAGCACCAAATACCACATCAACCCAACCGGTCGTTTCGTGATCGGCGGCCCGATGGGCGACTGCGGCCTGACCGGTCGTAAAATCATCGTCGATACCTATGGCGGCATGGCCCGTCACGGCGGCGGCGCGTTCTCCGGTAAAGATCCGTCGAAAGTTGACCGCTCAGCGGCTTACGCTGCGCGCTACGTGGCGAAAAACATCGTTGCCGCTGGCCTGGCCGATCGCTGCGAAATCCAGGTTTCTTACGCGATTGGTGTGGCAGAACCGACCTCAATCATGGTGGAAACCTTCGGTACCGAGAAAGTTTCAACCGAACAGCTGACGCTGCTGGTGCGTGAATTCTTCGACCTGCGTCCATACGGTCTGATTCAGATGATGGATCTGCTGAAGCCAATCTACAAAGAAACCGCTGCCTACGGTCACTTTGGTCGTGAACACTTCCCGTGGGAACAGACCGACAAAGCCGCCCAGCTGCGCGAGGCCGCAGGCCTGTAATCAACGAGGGTGCGGGCAACGGCTCTCACCCCGATCTTCTCTTAGCGGAGAAGGTAAAATCGAGCCCGCGCAAGTGGGCTTTTTTACTGGCGAAATTTCCACGCTTTCGTCCCTGACCGCTTCCCCTATCCCGCCTCTGCACCATCACACTTTTTGTCTATACCACCGCAGGCGCATTTTTCAGCGCTGTCTACACTGTTAGCACTGCGCTTACAACAAAGTGTTAACGATTACATTTTGAAATCCTTTTAATATCTTCAATTTAGAGATTTTTCAGCGTAGTAACGGTGATGAAAATGCGTTATTTTCAGCGTCGTCTGATAGCCGATATTTATAGTGATGTCAGAAACTTAAAGGGTGCTATACCTTACTGGTTATGTGACTGATTCGGGCAAAAAATGCTGGATTACAGGGTTTCAGCGTGTGTAACCGATTACATCGATGTGATCGCACTCACTTTTTCCCGCAGGCAGCTTACTTAACATTGATAAAAACAAAGATGGATAAACTTCGGAGGCAATATGCCTGGTAATACTCACAAAAGCAGAACCTCAAACAAGGCGATGACCCTGTTTGTCTGCTTTCTGGCCGCTCTGGCGGGCCTGCTGTTCGGTCTGGATATCGGCGTTATCGCCGGTGCCCTGCCCTTCATCGCGAAAGATTTCAACGTTACCGCACATCAGCAGGAGTGGATCGTCAGCTCAATGATGTTCGGTGCTGCGGTCGGTGCCGTGGGCAGCGGCTGGATGTCTTCGCGTCTCGGCCGTAAAAAGAGCCTGATGGCCGGTGCCATCCTGTTCGTTATCGGTTCACTGTGGTCGGCGATGGCGCCAAACCCGGAAATGCTGATTGCCGCACGCGTGGTGCTCGGCCTTGCCGTCGGCGTTGCCTCTTATACCGCCCCGCTGTATCTCTCGGAAATCGCACCGGAGAAGATCCGCGGCAGTATGATTTCCCTGTATCAGCTGATGATCACCATCGGTATTCTCGGCGCTTACCTGTCGGACACCGCGTTCAGTGCCTCGGGCGACTGGCGCTGGATGCTGGGCATCATCACTATTCCGGCGGTGCTGCTGCTGGTTGGCGTGGTGTTCCTGCCAAACAGCCCGCGCTGGCTGGCGGCGAAAGGTGACTTCCGCGATGCACAGCGCGTGCTGGACCGCCTGCGTGACACCAGCGAGCAGGCGAAACGCGAGCTGGATGAGATCCGCGAAAGCCTGAAGATCAAACAGTCCGGCTGGCAGCTGTTCCAGAGCAACAGCAACTTCCGCCGCGCGGTGTTCCTCGGCGTGCTGTTGCAGGTAATGCAGCAGTTCACCGGCATGAACGTCATCATGTACTACGCACCGAAAATCTTCGAAATCGCCGGCTTCGCCAATACCACGCAGCAAATGTGGGGCACCGTGATCGTGGGTCTGGTGAACGTGCTGGCGACCTTTATCGCTATCGGTCTGGTGGATCGCTGGGGCCGTAAACCCACGCTGGTGCTGGGCTTCCTGGTGATGGCGGCCGGCATGGGCATCCTCGGTACCATGCTGCACATTGGCATTAACTCTGCCGGTGAGCAGTACTTTGCTATCGCCATGCTCCTGATGTTCATTGTTGGCTTCGCGATGTCAGCCGGTCCGCTGATTTGGGTACTGTGTTCTGAAATTCAGCCGCTGAAAGGGCGTGATTTTGGTATCACCGTCTCTACCGCGACCAACTGGATTGCCAACATGATCGTTGGTGCCACCTTCCTGACCATGCTGAACTCGCTGGGCAACGCGCCGACTTTCTGGGTCTACGCCGCGCTGAACGTGTTCTTTATTCTGCTGACGGTCGCGCTGATTCCGGAGACCAAAAACGTCTCGCTGGAGCACATCGAGCGCAACCTGATGTCGGGCAAAAAACTGCGCGATATCGGCCAGCAATAAGGCCAGATGCGTTAACCGGGGCTGCCGCAGGGCGGCCCTTTTTTATCTGCCCCCTTTACGCATGCAGTTGCGTACCCCGCTGCAACGCCTTATGCTGCCGCACATGAAAACGCCACGTCTGCCCATCGCCCTGCAACAAGCCGTCATGCGCTCGCTGCGCCATTTTTTACAGCTGGCTCAGCAAAAACTCGAACGTCATTTCGAAGAGCCAACGCTGGTTTATCAGCAGCGCGGCACGGCCGCAGGCACCGCGTGGCTGGAGCAGTGGCAAATTCGCCTCAACCCGGTGCTGCTGCTGGAAAACCAGCAGGCTTTTATTGATGAAGTGGTGCCGCATGAGCTGGCGCATCTGCTGGTGTGGAAAACCTTCGGCCGCGTACCGCCGCACGGCAAAGAGTGGAAGTGGATGATGGAGGACGTGCTGGGCGTGCCCGCCCGCCGCACCCACCAGTTCGCCATCACTTCGGTGCGCAGCAATACCTTCCCCTATCGCTGTCGCTGCCAGCAACATCAGCTGACGGTACGCCGCCATAACCGCGTGGTGCGTGGTGAGAGCGAATATCGCTGCGTGCATTGCGGTACGCTGCTGCAACCCGGTGAATACGCAGCGGATTAGTCCGCGATTCTCATTCCCCGCGCCCGGCCATTCTGTTACCCTGCCGCCCTTTTTCGGTACCAGGTTATTTTTTGGAATATGTCTCGCAAAACGCTGTTATTACTCTCTCTGCTGGTCGCGCCGCTCAGCGCGTACAGCCTCAGTCTCACCCATTACAACCAGAACAATTTTCAGCAGGCGAAAGTGGTCGCGGCAAAGATCAACGCGGATGCGCCGGCGGATTTTTACTGCGGCTGCAAAATCAGCTGGCACGGTAAAAAAGGCGTGCCGGATCTGAGCAGCTGCGGCTATAGCGTGCGCAAGAACGCCAACCGCGCGGAACGCATCGAGTGGGAACACGTCATGCCGGCGTGGGAGTTTGGTCATCAGCGTCAGTGCTGGCAAAATGGCGGACGCAAAAACTGCAGCAAAGACGCAGACTACCGCCGCATCGAAAGCGATCTGCACAACCTGCAGCCAGCAATCGGCGAAGTGAACGGTGACCGCAATAACTTCCAGTACAGCCAGTGGAACGGTGACGAGCAGCAGTACGGTCAGTGCAGCATGAAGATCGATTTTAAGCAGAAGCGCGCCGAGCCTCCCGAGCGCGCGCGCGGCGCCATCGCCCGCACCTACTTCTATATGCGCGACCAGTATCATCTGCGCCTGTCACGCCAGCAAACCCAGCTGTTCACCGCGTGGAACAAGCAGTATCCGGTCACGCCGTGGGAGTGCGAACGTGACCAGCGCATCGCCACGGTGCAGGGAAATCACAATTCCTGGGTACAGCAGGCTTGCCAGCGCTGAAAGCGCTACCCTACACTAGCTTTTTTCGATTGGGCCGCATCGCGCGATGCGGCATAACGCCGGCAGGAACCGCATGCGCATACCCCGCATTTATCACCCCGAAGCTCTAACCGTTAACAGTGAAGTTCTGCTTGATGAGGATGCCGCCAACCACGTCGGCCGCGTGTTGCGCATGAGCGCCGGACAGCAGATCGAGCTGTTTGATGGCAGTAATCTGACTTTTAGCGCCGAAATCACCCAGGCCGACAAAAAGCGTGTAAAAGTAAAGGTCCTTGCCAGCCAGCCTGACGATCGCGAATCCCCGCTGCACTTACACCTCGGTCAGGTGATGTCGCGCGGTGAAAAAATGGAATTCACTATCCAGAAATCGATCGAACTGGGCGTGAATGTGATTACGCCCTTGTTTTCTGAACGCTGTGGCGTAAAGCTGGATGCCGAACGCCTGGCGAAAAAGATTCAGCAGTGGCAGAAAATTGCCATCGCCGCCTGCGAGCAGTGCGGTCGCAATCGCGTGCCGGAAATCCGCGCCGCGATGACGCTCGAAGCCTGGTGTGCCGAAGCGGATGACGGCCTGAAGCTCAACCTGCATCCGCGCGCCAGCCACAGCATCAATACGCTGCCGCAGCCGGTTGAACGCGTACGGCTGCTGATTGGCCCGGAAGGCGGCCTGTCGGCAGAGGAAATTGCCATGACGGCGCAGCACGGCTTTACCGATATCCTGCTCGGTCCGCGCGTTTTGCGCACCGAAACCACGGCGCTTACCGCCATCACGGCACTTCAGGTGAGGTTTGGTGACCTCGGTTAAGGGATACTTTCAGCCCGAAGACACACGCAGATAACTGACCAGCACAACGCTTTCGCACGGAACGGGGTGGCTGAATTCCCCTTTGAGGAGAGAATAATGATTAAGCTTGGCATCGTTATGGACCCGATTTCGTCCATCAACATTAAAAAAGACTCCAGCTTCGCCATGTTGCTGGAAGCACAGCGCCGCGGTTATGAAATTCACTACATGGAGATGGGCGATCTGTCGCTGCGCGGTGGCGTGACTTACGCGCGCACCCGGCTGCTGAGCGTCGAGCAGAACTATGATCAGTGGTACACGTTTGGCAGCGAGCAGACTATCCCGCTGGCCGATCTTAACGTGGTGCTGATGCGTAAAGACCCGCCGTTTGATACCGAGTTCATTTACGCCACTTATCTGCTGGAGCGCGCGGAAGAGCAAGGCACGCTGATCGTTAACAAACCGCAGAGCCTGCGTGACTGCAACGAAAAACTCTACACCGCCTGGTTTGCCGACCTGACGCCAGACACGCTGGTGACGCGCAACAAAGAGCAGCTGCGCGCGTTCTGGCAGGAGCATGGCGATGTGATCTTCAAGCCGCTCGACGGCATGGGCGGCGCGTCGATTTTCCGCATCAAAAAAGATGATGCCAACTTCGGCGTGATCACCGAAACGCTGACCAACCACGGTCAGTTCTTCTGCATGGCGCAAAATTATCTGCCGGCGATCAAAGACGGTGATAAACGCGTGCTGGTGGTCGATGGTGAACCGGTGCCATACTGCCTGGCACGCATTCCGCAGGGCGGCGAAACCCGTGGCAACCTCGCCGCCGGTGGCCGCGGCGAAGCCCGTCCGCTGAGCGACAGCGACTGGGAAATTGCCCGCCGCGTAGGTCCGACATTGAAAGCCAAAGGGCTGATTTTTGTCGGCCTCGATATTATCGGTGATAAACTGACAGAAGTTAACGTCACCAGCCCAACCTGCATCCGCGAAATCGAGGCGGCGTTCCCGGTCTCCATCACCGGCATGCTGATGGACGCGATTGAAAAACGTTTGGGCTGAGGATGCCGCAGGAGTGAGAGCTCCGTGAACCACCCAAAGCCGGTGCAGCCGTTCAGCACCGGCTATTTTTGGTAAACGAGTGAGAATGAATTTACAGCACCATTTCTTGATTGCGATGCCGTCGCTGCAGGACCCTTTCTTCAAACGCTCGGTGGTGTATATCTGCGAGCATAACGAAGAGGGTGCCATGGGTTTGATCGTTAACAAGCCGATGGACAACCTGACGGTCGAAGGCATCCTGAAAAAACTTAAAATCAGCCCATCAGAACGCGATCCTGCCATCAAACTGGACAAACCGGTGTTTGCCGGTGGTCCGCTGGCGGAAGATCGTGGCTTTATTCTGCACTCGGCCCAGCGCGTGTTCTCCTCCAGTATCCGCATTTCTGACAATACGGTGATCACCACTTCGCGCGATGTGCTGGAAGCAATCGGCACGCGTGAACAGCCAGAGAACGTGCTGGTAGCACTGGGTTATTGCGCGTGGGAGAAGGATCAGCTGGAAAATGAGCTGCTGGAGAATGCCTGGCTGACCACGCCGGCCAATACGCAAATCCTGTTCCAGACGCCGATTGCCGAACGCTGGCGTGAAGCCGCGCGCAGCATGGGTGTGGACATCCACAACATGACCAGCGATGCAGGGCACGCCTGATGGCCAGTGAAACGCTGCTCGGCTTTGACTTCGGCACCAAAAGCATCGGCGTTGCCATCGGGCAACAGCTGACCGGCACTGCGCGTCCGCTTACCGCGCTGAAAGCGCAGGACGGCACACCGGACTGGGAGCTGATTGGTAAGCTGCTGAAAGAGTGGCAGCCGGATTACGTGGTGGTTGGCCTGCCACTCAACATGGACGGCAGCGAACAGCCGCTGACTGCGCGCGCACGCAAGTTTGCTAACCGGCTGCACGGCCGCTTCGGCGTGCGTGTGGAGCTGCAGGATGAGCGCCTGAGCACCGTTGAAGCGCGTGCCGATCTGTTCGAACGCGGCGGCTATCGCGCGCTGCAGAAAGGCCATATCGATTCGCAGTCCGCGGTGATTATCCTGCAGGACTGGTTCGAGACGCATTAAATCAGCCCGGACACGGCCGCGCGGTTTCGCGCCGCCGTGTCGGTGGTTCTCAGGGCACGTCGCCGCTCAAATTAATCCCGCCTCACGCCGGGCCTGCTCGCTCTGAGCGAAAGTCTGCATCCCTGCCTGCGCGCCGGTCTGCAACACACCGGGCAGCTGATGCATTTTGCCTTCGCGGATCAGGTTAGCGACCGCCGGCGTCGCCACCAGCACTTCAAAAAGGCCAATGCGGCCACCGGCTTTGGCGGCGACTAAACGCTGCGCCAGCACCGCTTTCAGGCTGCCGGCCAGCTGCGTGCGCACGAGGTTTTTCTCCTCGGCCGGAAACACATCCACCAGCCGGTCCACCGCCTGCGTCGCGCCGCGCGTATGCAGCGTGGCCAGCACCAGATGGCCGGTCTCAGCAGCGGTCAGCGCCAGCCGAATGGTTTCGCTGTCGCGCAGCTCACCCAGCAGGATCACATCCGGATCTTCACGCAGCGCCGCTTTTAATCCGAGCTGAAACGAAGCGCAGTGCGCGCCGATTTCGCGCTGCTGAATCAGCGAACGCTGGCTGTGGTGGACGAACTCGATCGGATCTTCCAGCGTGATAATGTGGCGCGCCTGCTGACGATTGAGGCTATCCACCAGCGCCGCCAGCGTGGTGGATTTGCCGCTGCCGGTCGCGCCGGTGATGAGGATAAGCCCCTCCTCCAGCTGCAGCAGCGAGCGCACCACGTCCGGCAGCTGCAGGCGCGCCATATCCGGTGGCTGACTGGCAATCAGCCGCAGCGCCAGCGCCAGTCCGTGACGCTGGAGGAACAGATTGGCGCGCAGCCGGTTGCCGTTGCCGAGCGTGATGGCGAAATCGACGTGACCGCTGCTGGCTAACTCGCTGCGCTGCGCGGCGCTAAGCCACTGCTCGCTAAAGGCCTGCAGCCAGCGCTCAGGCAAGCTGTGCTGTTGCGGTATTGGCTCCAGCACGCCCTGCCGGCGCCAGTGCGGTAAATGTCCGCTGCAAAGGTGCAGATCGGCCGCATTATGCTTTACACTAAGCGCCACAACGTCATCCAAATCCATTTAACTTCTCCTGACTATGACTTCCATTGAGCACAACTTACAGCAAGTGCGTGAGCGCATCGCCGCTGCTGCCGCACGTTGCGGTCGCGCGCCAGAAGAAATTACCCTGCTTGCAGTGAGCAAAACCAAACCTGCGAGCGCCGTCGCAGATGCTATCGCTGCCGGGCAGTTCGCCTTCGGTGAAAATTACGTGCAGGAAGGGGTTGAAAAAGTGGCTGAGCTGGCCGCACATCCTGATCTGCAATGGCACTTTATCGGGCCGCTACAATCCAATAAGAGTCGCCTGGTGGCGGAAAACTTTGCCTGGTGCCACACCGTTGACCGCCTGCGTATTGCACAGCGTCTTAACGACCAGCGTCCGGCTGCGCTGCCACCGCTTAACGTGTTAATTCAGGTAAATATCAGTGACGAGAACAGCAAATCTGGCATCATGCTGGAGGCCGTTTCAGAGCTGGCTCAGCAGATCGCGGCACTGCCGCATTTGCGCTTGCGGGGATTGATGGCAATTCCGGCACCAGAATCAGACTATGATCGTCAGTTGGCCGTCTGCCAGCAGATGGCGAGCGCGTTTCACGCCCTCAAACAGGATTACCCTGACGTCGATACGCTTTCTCTGGGAATGAGCGACGACATGGATGCGGCAATCGCCGCTGGCAGCACCATGGTGCGCATTGGCACCGCCGTTTTTGGCGCGCGGGATTATGCGCGACCTTCACAACAATAATTGAGGAACCTCATGTTAACAATGACGTTTTTAGTCAAAACGCTGATCGACCTGTACGTGATGGTATTGCTGCTGCGCATCTGGATGCAGTGGTCACGCTGTGATTTCTACAACCCGCTGTCACAGTTTGTGGTGAAGATTACACAGCCGATTATCAAGCCGCTGCGCCGCGTACTGCCAGCAATAGGCCCGATTGACACGGCCTCGCTGGTGCTGGCCTTTGTGCTGACCACTTTGAAATATCCGGTGCTACTGTTAATTCAGGTTGGCGTGTTCTCCGTGGATCCCACCAATCTGTTAGTTGGCCTGTTATCGCTGGTGAAATCCGCCGGTTATCTGGTGTTCTGGGTGATCATCATTCGCTCGCTGATGAGCTGGATCAGCCAGGGACGCGGCGCGATGGACTATGTGCTGATCCAGCTGACCGAACCGCTGATGGCACCGATTCGCCGTATCCTGCCGGCGATGGGCGGCATCGATTTCTCGGCGATGATCGTGATTCTGGTGCTGTATGCGCTGAACTTCCTCGGTATGGACCTGTTCCCGGGTCTCTGGTACCTGCTGTAATTCGTTAATCTGGAACTGTTATGCAAAAAGTTGTGCTCGCCACCGGTAATCCGGGCAAAGTACGTGAACTGGCCGATCTGTTAGCGGCCTTCGGCCTGGATATCGTGGCGCAAACCGAGCTGGGCGTAGAGTTTGCCGAAGAGACCGGGCTGACCTTTATCGAAAACGCCATCCTGAAAGCGCGTCACGCGGCGCAGATCACCGGCCTGCCGGCGATTGCCGATGACTCCGGGCTGGCGGTCGATGCGCTGGGCGGCGCGCCGGGCATTTACTCGGCGCGCTATGCCGGCGTTGATGCCAGCGACCAGCAGAATCTCGACAAACTGCTGCAGGCACTGGAGCTGGTGCCGAACGGCGAGCGCCAGGCTCAGTTCCACTGCGTACTGGTGTACGTGCGTCACGCCGCTGACCCGACGCCACTGGTGTTCCACGGCAGCTGGGCCGGGGAGATTACCCGCGCGGCCGCCGGTGAAGGCGGTTTCGGTTATGATCCGATCTTCTACGTGCCGGCGCTGGGTAAAACCGCCGCCGAGCTAAGCAAGGATGAAAAGCGTGCCGTGTCGCACCGGGGTAAAGCATTGACGCTGCTGCTGGAAGCGATGCGCAATGCCTGAGTTACCACCGTTAAGCCTTTATATCCACATCCCGTGGTGCGTGCAGAAATGTCCGTACTGCGACTTCAACTCGCACGCGCTCAAAGGCGAAGTGCCGCATAGCGAGTATGTACAGCATCTGCTCAAGGATCTTGACCAGGATCTGCCGCTGACCGCCGGGCGCGAAGTGCGCACCATCTTTATCGGCGGCGGCACGCCCAGCCTGCTGAGCAGCGAGGCGATGCAGCAGCTGATGGACGGCGTGCGTGCGCGCCTGCCGCTGGCGGCGGACGCCGAAATCACCATGGAAGCCAATCCGGGCACGGTGGAAGCCGATCGCTTCAGCGGCTATCAGCGGGCGGGCATTAACCGGATTTCGATTGGCGTGCAGAGTTTCAGTCCGCAAAAGCTGACGCGCCTGGGCCGCATCCACGGTCCGGACGAGGCGGTCCGCGCGGCACAGCTGGCGGCCGGTCTCGGCCTGCGCAGCTTTAACCTCGACCTGATGCACGGCCTGCCGGATCAGTCGCTGGAAGAGGCGCTGGACGATTTGCGCCAGGCGATTGCCCTCAACCCGCCGCATCTGTCGTGGTATCAGCTGACCATTGAGCCCAACACGCTGTTTGGTTCACGCCCGCCGGTTTTGCCGGATGACGATGCGCTGTGGGATATCTTTGAGCAGGGTCATCAGCTGCTGAGCGCCGCAGGCTATCAGCAGTATGAAACCTCGGCCTACGCCAAACCGGGCTATCGCTGCGAGCATAACCTGAACTACTGGCGCTTCGGTGATTACCTCGGCATCGGCTGTGGCGCGCACGGCAAGCTGACGCAGCCGGACGGGCGCATCGTGCGCACGGTGAAAACCCGTCACCCGCGCGGTTTTATGAAGGGCAACTATCTGGATAAGCAGCATGACGTGCCGGACGAGGACAAGCCGTTCGAGTTCTTTATGAACCGTTTCCGCCTGCTGGAAGCCGCGCCGCGCGCCGACTTTCAGCGCTACACCGGGCTGGAAGAGGCAGTGATTCGCCCGCAGATCGACGCAGCCATCGCCGCCGGTTATGTGCAGGAGCAGCCAGAGCACTGGCAGATCACCGAAAAAGGCAAACTGTTCCTCAATTCGCTGCTGGAGCTGTTCATGTAAATTCAGCGGAGAAGGCGCGCACCTTTTCCGCTGGCAGCCGTGCTGTGCGGCACGGCTGCATCTGTTACGCTCAGGCGACCATCACCTCATTATTGATTAACAGCGTTGCGCTGTGGTCGAGACTCTCAAACACCTGCCACACTTTGCCACCGCTCTGCTGCGCCCCCTGCTGCTGCCACTGCTGATAAAATTGCGTGCTATCGCTGAGCTGCACCACGTCACCGGCATCACCATCAATCAGCCAGCTGCGCGTGCGCTCTGGCAGCAACACATCCTGATGCGCCTGCTGCAACAGCTGCTGCGCATCCAGCTGCAGCAGATTGTCTCCGGAGCCGGTGAGATCGATATGCTGCAGGCCGCTGATATGCTGCGTCAGCTGCTGATAATCAAGTTGCTGATGTTCTCCTTCCAGCACCAGCGCAGAGAAGCCCTGCAGCGGTTGTCCACTGTGCGCCGCCAGCCACTGCTGCACATCATTCAGATGCAGCTGCGCGCCCTCCTGTTCCTGCGTTTCCGGCAGCGTATGGTGCTGTACCAGGCTCTCGTCTTTGCCCCAGCGCACAGTATCAATAATCCAGCCGACATCGCGCTTCACCAGCACGTTCCAGCACAGCACTTTTTTATAGGTATCCGGATCTTCGCCCGAATGGACGTCAATATAGCCAATCTGCTGGCCCGCCGGAGCCTGCCAGCTAAAGGAGTTCAGGCCCTGCTCAGACCGGCTGGCGCCGCCGGGCTGCAGGTATTCGCGCCCCAGCAGCTCACCGCTGGGTGAAAAGATATCCACGTAGGTATCGCAATTGTGGAGATAGCCATAATTGGACTCCACGTAATTGGTGGCGCCAAAATCAAACTGCACGACCGAATGATCCAGCATCTCAATCGCTTTGCTTTCATAGCCATCCGGCCGGTTCATGATGCCGGTATAGAAACAGTTGTTGGTGGTGCCATGTTTCAGTTCGGTGACTTTCAACCCGCCGTACTGATACACACGGCCGGTTTGCCAGCTGGTATTGGCGCGACAGTTCCAGTTCTCTTCGCCAGAACTGTGCTTTACGCCAGAGTCATAGTTAATCGCCCAGTTGGGCGCATAGTCACTGACGTTACCCGCCACATCGACCGCTTTTACCGTAAAGTTGTTGCTGCCCGGCTGCATGTCGCGGTCCGGGGTAATCTGCCAGCGCCCATCGGCCCCCACCGTCGCGCTGCCGGCTGCCACGCCGTTCTGGTACAGCGTCACCTGACTGTAAGGCTCGGCCTGTCCGGAAAAATCGAGCCGCTTATCGTCGGTGGTCTGGCCCGGCAGCACCGGCTGGATGGTGCCGACGTCATCGATAGCCTGCAGGATGGTGGGCGTGTTGATACGGGTGTCGATGGTCAGCGTCCAGCTGTCGCTCCATTGACTGACGTTGCCGGCTTTATCGCTGCTGCGGCTGCGAAAACGCCAGTCGCCGTCCGGCAGCAGATCCTGCGGCGGTGTCCAGTGCCAGTGGCCGCTGCTGTCGACGGTGGCCGTACCGCCGACAATCCACTTTCCGCCCGGTGCGGCATACTGAATGCGCACCACGCTGCCGGGCTCGGCTTCGCCGTGCAGTTCCGGCCGGACATCATCGGTGGGTTTGCCGCGGCCAAACTGGCCCTGATACAGCCCGCGATTGTCGTCGTAATAGCTGAACGTCGGCGTTTCCGGGGTAAGCGTATCGAGATGAAAGGTCCACTTCGGCGACGGCTGACTGCGGTTGTCGGCGCGGTCCTCGGCCTGCGCCGTCAGGTTATAGGTTCCGTCCTGCGGCAGATCGAGTTGTGCCTGCCAGTTGCCCTGCGCATCGGCACGGACAGAGGCGAGAAGTTGGTTGCCATTATAGAGATAAACCAGCGCGTTGGCTTCGGCCTGCCCGCGTACCACCGGCTGATCATCGTTGGTATAGCCGTTACGGCGGATGCTGTTACCGTCCTCCACGCCGCCGGCAACGTGGTCTTCAATCGCTTCGATGATCGGTCTGGCGGGCGGATGGGTATCGATATTGTAATCCACGCGCGTGGGTGCGCTGTGATTGCCGGCGGCATCCACGGCGGTGAAGGTGAGCTGGTATTCACCATCGGCCATCGGCTGCGGCGGCATCCACTCGAAGTGGCCATTAATCACCGGCACGCGTAGCGGATTGCCACCGTTAACCGTCACGATGACTTCAACGGCATCCGGCGTTTGTACCGTTCCCTGCCAGCGTTTTTGCGGGTCGTTGTACCAGCCGCGTTCGGCAACGATAACCACAGGGGGTGATAAAACCGGGTGTGAACTGGAAGCAGAGGTGTCAGAAAATAACATAAAATTTCCTTAAAAATTAATAAGTTCAACAGGCTGAATGCCCGTTGATATAGTTATTAATGCGGAAATTTTGCCGTTATCAGATTCGTCCCGAATCTAAGACAACCCGTTAAATCATGGCTTAAAAGTTGCGGGGATAAAAAAGGCGCCACTGTTCAGAAGAACAATGACGCCGTGATGTTCCGTGCATTCAGCGGCAACGCGGCTGGCTTAGCCCTTTACGTTCTGCATCAGCGTCTTGCGCTGGCTTTCCAGTGCGGTCACCCGGTTACACACTTCATGACCGAAGTTCTGGAAATCCTGCTCCTGATTGTTCCATTCAGTCTGAATCGACTGCTGTAGCCCGCCGAGGTTGCCCATCAGCGCCTGCAGCGGATTGCTGCCGCTGGCGGCCTGTTTGGTACCCATCTCGTTCAGGCTATCCTGCAACACCCCGCCCAGCGTGCTCTGCACCAGCTTCTCGCCGTCGGCGCGCACCTGCTCAATGGCCTGATGGTGGAAAGTCAGGCCATCCGGGCGGTGCTCGATGATGCGGTTCATCTGCTGCTTGAGCTGGCCGTTCAGCGTGGTCAGGCGATTGCGCACATTGCTGTCCGCGCCGAGTTTTTCGACGATCACTTTATCCAGCGCCACGCGGCCCCGCTCCAGACGGGTGGTTGCGCCGCTGTCGACCCACGGCAGATCGCGACGCAGCGCGTTCTGGTAGTCAATCGCCTGCTGGCGCGTGGCGTTATCGACGCTCACCGACTTGCCGTTGAACTGCACATCGCCCTGCGGCGTGATTTCAAGGTTGCCGTTGCTGCCCACCACCTGCACGCTCTGGGGTTTGATGATCACATCATCCTTTGGATTGACGCTGCACTGATAGTCAGCATGCGCCTGAGCTGCCGCCAGCAGCAGCGCGGCGAGAAGAGCCTTACGAACCATGAAATCTCCTGCAGATGTGAATAGTCTGATAAGCGGTGGCATTGTGCTGCGTCTGGCGATGCGCAATAAATTGCGCCGCTACGAAAGGTGCATTGGACAAGCGAATCAACCAACACGCACTGAATGTGTAGCGGCGCGATTCATCGCGCGAAGTTATCGCCAGTGGTGATACTTAGTCCCACCAAACGTCGAAGAGTTCAGTGACCTGAATATCGGCGAGATTTTTCTTTTCCAGCCAGTTACGCACCAGCTCGCGGTGCGCGTCGGTGCATTTGCCGGTCTGCTGCAGACACACCAGCCCTTCCCACACCAGATAGCCGCTGCCGTCATAGGCCAGACCATTCGGATCGATCACCTCATTGATGAACTGATCGAGCGTGGCATCCACCTCTTCCTCACTGGTGCCTTCGGCAAAACGCCAGGCAACAGAGAAGCCCAGCTCCTGAAACTCATCAACATGCAACTTTTTACGTAAACGGCGGCTACGTTTTACAGCCATTATTTCACCCTCTCAAACATCAGATCCCATACGCCATGGCCCAGTCGCTGCCCGCGCTGCTCAAATTTGGTTAACGGACGCGTTTCCGGACGTGGCACGTAATTCTGGCTCTCCGACTGATTGCTATAGCCATCGATGCTGCTCATCACTTCCAGCATGTGCGTGGCGTACTCTTCCCAGTCGGTCGCCATGTGGAACACGCCGCCCAGCTTCAGCTTGCGCAGCACCAGCTCGGCAAACGGTACCTGGACGATGCGGCGCTTGTTGTGGCGCGCCTTATGCCATGGATCCGGGAAAAACAGCTGCACCATGCGCAGCGAATTGTCCGGCACCATGTTTTCCAGCACTTCCACCGCGTCGTGACACATCACGCGCAGATTCTGCACGCCAGCCTCTTTGGCCGAGGCCAGACAGGCACCGACGCCCGGCGCATGCACTTCAATGCCGAGGAAGTTCTGATGCGGATTGTTCTGCGCCATGGTCACCAGCGAGGCGCCCATGCCAAAACCAATCTCCAGCACCAGCGGCGCTTCGCGGCCAAACAGCGCAACCATGTCCAGCGGCTGCGGCTGATACTCGACGCCCATCTCCGGCCAGTAATTGTCGAGCGCGAGCTGCTGTCCTTTCGTTAAGCGCCCCTGGCGGCGCACAAAACTGCGGATACGGCGTAAAGGCCGCCCGTTCTCATCAAACTCCGGGGTGATGACGTCATTAATCATGTTGAAACCTGCTGGTTAGCCTGTTCAGGGAAACGGGCATTATGCAAAGTTAAGTAACAGAAGCAAGCCTTTGCAATCTTCCGGTTTACACCCTGATGTCTCTGTGCTGGAATTCCTGCCTGATTGTAGAGTAAACATGGAAAATTTCCTTCTTATGATGCAGGCGCCGCAGTTCGCGCAACAGGTGCTGGAGTGGTACCAACGCTTTGGCCGTAAAACTCTGCCGTGGCAGCTGGAGAAAACGCCCTATAAGGTGTGGCTCTCCGAAGTGATGCTGCAGCAGACGCAGGTTGCCACCGTTATTCCCTATTTCGAACGCTTTATGGCGCGCTTCCCCACGGTTGCTGACCTGGCCGCCGCGCCGCTTGATGAAGTGCTGCATCTGTGGACCGGCCTCGGCTATTACGCACGGGCGCGTAACCTGCACAAGGCGGCTAAACAGGTGGTTGAGCTGCACGGCGGCGTATTCCCGCCTCATTTCGATGACGTCGCGGCGCTGCCGGGCGTCGGCCGCTCCACGGCGGGCGCGATCCTGTCGCTGTCGCTTGGCCTGCATTTCCCGATCCTCGACGGCAACGTAAAACGCGTGCTGGCGCGCTGCTATGCAGTGAGCGGCTGGCCGGGCAAAAAAGAGGTGGAGAAGCGGCTGTGGCAGATCAGTGAAGACGTCACGCCAGCGGAAGGCGTCAGCCAGTTCAATCAGGCGATGATGGATCTCGGCGCGTTAGTGTGTACTCGCTCCCGCCCGAAATGCGACATCTGCCCGCTGAATAGCGGCTGCGCGGCCTATGCACAGGGCAACTGGGCTGATTATCCCGGTAAGAAACCGAAAGTCACGCTACCAGAGCGCAGCGGCTGGTTCCTGATGCTGCAGCACGGCGACGAGGTGTTTCTGGAACAGCGTCCGCCGGTGGGTTTGTGGGGCGGCCTGTTCTGCTTCCCGCAGTTCACCAGTGAGCAAGCGCTGACTGACTGGCTGGCGGCGCGCGGCATCCACGCGAAGCCGCAGCAGCTTACCGCGTTTCGCCACACCTTCAGCCATTTCCACTTAGATATTGTGCCTATGTGGCTGGCGTGGCCTTCCTCCGGGTCGCTGATGGATGAAGCCGGCGGTCTCTGGTATAACTTAGCGCAACCACCGTCAGTGGGGCTGGCCGCGCCGGTAGAGCGCCTGCTGCATGAGCTGCGCCATCCCCGGCAGCTTCAACTGCGAACCAGTTTGACCGAAGAGGAAGAGTAATGAGCCGCACTATTTTTTGTACTTATCTGCAACGCGACGCTGAAGGCCAGGACTTTCAGCTCTATCCTGGCGAACTGGGTAAGCGCATCTACAATGAGATTTCCAAAGAAGCCTGGCAGCAGTGGATGTCCAAGCAGACCATGTTGATCAACGAGAAAAAGCTCAACATGATGAACCCGGAAGATCGCAAAGTGCTGGAGAAGGAGATGATCAATTTCCTGTTCGAAGGCAAAGATGTGCACATCGAAGGTTTCACCCCGCCAGAAAAATAATCGTTCAGGGCCTCCCTTTGAGGCCCTCTTTTTCGAGTCAGGCACGCATTCACAATGAATAAAAAACTGATAGCACTGCTGGTCATCGCACCCCTGTTAGTCTCCTGCTCCGGACAAAAAAAATCGCAGTACCATGAAGAGTGGGTTAAGGACACCAACGGTTTTGACATTCTGATGGGGCAATTTGCCGCCAACATCGAGAATATCTGGGGAATCAATGAGGTTCTGATCGCCGGACCCAAGGACTACGTCAAATACAGCGATAACTATTACACCCGCAGTCACATCAACTTCGACAGCGGTAGCATCACCATTGAGAC
>NZ_JASEWO010000302.1:0-2843 GCF_030024295.1 Pantoea sp. Pa-EAmG | reverse complement strand
GTGCTAGAAAATTCAGCGTGGAGTTCAGACGACACTAACTATAACCTTCACACCACTCTCTGATAGCTTTCCAGCCACCCCTATCAAAAATATTTCCTTCAAATCGCCGCAGCATTTTCATCGCTGGCGCGAAGCGCTGCCAGATCGGCCTGCTGACCGAATATGCCCCAGTTGGCTTCTTCGATTTCCTGTATCACCACATAGACAGGAGCGACAGAAGTGCCTGACGGACGCCGATCCAGAATTGCGGTTGCTCCCTCAATCAGCTTCTTCTTTGCCTCCTCATCCAGGCCACCTTTGATGACATATATCTGAAGGGACACACCCGGCAACCATGCGGGCTTGTCTCCCATAAAGACGGCATCAGAAGAGTATTCAGCAAAGTAGCTCCAGACCGTACTTCGAACCAGAGGGGAGTCTGGCAGCGCCTCGCAATTAAGTCCTAACTGCGTCAGATCTCTGGCAACCTGTTGACGCTCAGCCGCATCAAAGGTACCTGCTGGCGCATGAATGATCATTTTAGGCATCAAATACCTCTTATTGCATCGGGGGAACAGGATGGATTCCGCACCGGGCGGAATCCATCATCGGGCAACTAAATGGACTGCCCACCGGAAACTTCAATGCGCTGACCGGTGACCCAGCGGTTGTCCGGGCCCAGCAGGCTGGCAATCATCGGACCGATGTCATCAGGCAGGCCCACGCGACCCAGCGCGGTCATGCCAGCAAACGCCTGATTGTAATCGGGGATGTCACGCACCGCGCCACCCAGGAAGTCGGTTTCAATCGCTCCCGGGGCCACGGTATTCACGGTGATGCCGCGGCTGCCCAGTTCTTTCGCCATATACACGGAGAGTATTTCAACGGCGCCCTTGGCAGCCGAGTAGGCCGAGAAACCCGGGAACGACACGCGGGTCAGCCCCGAAGAGAAGTTGACGATGCGTCCGCCATCGACCAGCAGCGGCAGCAGCGACTGCGTCAGAAAAAACACCCCTTTGACGTGTACGTTAAATAACGCGTCGAACTGCTCTTCCGTGGTTGCGCTAAAGTCGGCCATTTCCCCATGCCCGGCGTTGTTGATCAGATGGTCGAACGTTTCGCGTCCCCAGTCACCTTTCAGGATATTGCGCACGGCGGCGACGAACCCCGGGAAGGACGATACGTTGCTGGTGTCCAGTTGCAGCGCAACGGCCTTACGGCCTAGCGCCTGAATTTCATTCACCACGGCGTCCGCCGCCTCTTTACCAGTACGATAAGTCACGATGACATCACCACCATGGCGGGCAATGCTCAGTGCGGTATTACGGCCAAGACCCCGGCTGGCGCCAGTTACAAGAGAAAGGGTTGTCATGAAATATCTCCTCAATAGTGGGAGAGTGATTCTAACAATCGACAAACTCCCAGGGTTGCCCAATAATTTTTAATTATTGCCTGATTATTTTTATATTTTTATTTGATGCCGTATTTACTAGAATGGCTGCATCTGAAATTTTTAATTGATTGCCTAATAATATGAAAAAGCATGCTCACTCGTATGAGGAACGTCCTGCTGGGGACGACGAGTTTCAATCTGCCGGGAGGATGGCGGCTTTGCTGCAGGCGGCACGACACTACGCTGATGAACACCACAACGGAGCGGGCGTTGCTGCAACGCCAGTTGATGGGGTGTTCATTCTGCGCGAGACCGCGCCTACCGCGTTGCAATTCGCTATCACTAAACCGCTAATCGCAATGGTGCTGCAAGGCAGTAAACGCGTGACTATGGGCAGCGATCGTTTTGATTTTGGCGCGGGGGAATCCTTGCTGATCACCATGGACGTGCCAACCGTGAGTCAGGTTATCAGCGCCAGTGCCGACACCCCTTATTATTCTCTGGTCGTGGAACTGGATGCGGCGGTGATTAGCGAACTGATGGCAAACATGGTCGGGCTGGAGGCTGCCACGGATTTGCCCGTAAGCATTGATCAGATCGAAGAAGATGTGGCAGAAGCCGCTTTGCGCCTGCTGAACATGCTCAGCAGACCGCGCGCGCTCGCCGTGCTGGGCAGCCAGTTGGTGCGGGAGTTACATTACTGGCTATTGTCAGGACGACACGGCAGCGCGCTGCGCGCCCTCGGCAGCACTGACAGCCATGCCCGGCGGATTGCGCGGGCAGTCGCAATCATTCGGGCCAATTATGCGCAACCGCTGCGCATGAAAACCCTCGCTGACGCCGCCGGCATGAGCCTCTCGGTGTTTCATACGCATTTCCGCCATATCACCACGCTCACCCCGCTGCAGTTCCAGAAACAGCTGCGCCTGCTTGAAGCGCGGAGACTGATGCTGACGGAAGGGACAGCGATCGGTATTGCGGCTAATGCGGTAGGATATGAGAGCGTGACGCAGTTTACCCGTGAATATTCACGGCTGTTTGGTTCACCGCCAGCGCGAAATATTCGGGAAACCCGCGCACTCGAGCGTTCAGTCCAGTCCGGTGAGCCTGCGTGGCGCAGTTAATTTTTCGCACAATGCTGTGTCAACATTCACGGTTAACGACGTCTCAAACAGGCAATAAATTGTTTGAGTCTGTCGTTTCCGAAGAGGGGGTTACAAGAAGGATTTTTAGAAAACACTTCTAATATAGAGATTAACCAGCTTCACTTGGGTGAAGAGTCCTAACTTATTTTTCCTGGCCGTGTAAATGAAATGCACTACCGCAGCAATACCTATCATGCCAAAAAATAATCCTGCACCTTCCGTTTCACCGACAAAACAAAAAGCCGCCGTAAAAAGAATCAGAATATAGAGATAAATAACGACAACTGAAGACACATCATTTGACAAGATCGCGATGACTGAACGCT